>JBIOYE010000186.1:0-3483 GCA_044870015.1 Candidatus Zixiibacteriota bacterium | reverse complement strand
AACGGATTGACTGGCAGGATTTTTCCGGTAAGATCTGTCTTTTAATAGGCAATGAAGCCTTGGGGTTATCGGAGGAGATGTTAAGATTAGCGGATTTAAAAATCAGTCTGCCCATCTTTGGTAAAGCCGAATCTCTCAACGCCGCCGTGGCCTGCGGAATTATTTTATATCAAATCGCTTTGCATAAAAAATAAAGAAAAAAGTTTTTAATTATGAAATTTGTCGATTAGATAAATAAGGAGGAACCATGTTTAGGAAATTCACTTGGGCATTAAGTTTCTGTTTTTTGTCCACCGGTCTGGCAGTGAGTCAGACTTCACCAACCGCCAGCCCGAATTTACCTTTGGGCTCGGTGGCTTATTCAGACGACATCTGGGCCATTCAGTATAATCCGGCCGGTTTAGGGATAGCCCGGGGCTGGCAGCTTTATTATACCCATGCCTATTCTGATTCTTCCTTCAAAGGGGATAACGGGGTCTATATGTCAGCCGGCGGTCTGGGATTTTCATCTGAATGGCTGGGAACCCAGACTTCTGCCGCTTATCGCAAATACAGCTTGGCTTCCGGCCTTAAGTTCGAGGACAGATTTTCTATCGGAAGCTCTTATTCCTGGTTTGGCTCCAAAAACAAAGACTTAGACAAGCTCTCTTCCTGGAACGTGGGAATTTTAATCAGAACCCAGGAGTTTTTTTCGGTCGGTTTTACGGCTTTGAATTTAAACCGTCCCAATTATCTGAATCAAAAAATCGATATCTCTTTTAACTACGGAGTCGCCTTCAGGCCTGTGGGGGACAGATTGACTTTGGCTGTGGAAGGATTTTCCACGGAAAATCAAAGCTGGAAGGATGCCGATGTCAGTTTTAAAGTCGAAGCCGAGCCCACCGACGGCTTGATATTATACGGGCTTTTGGACCGGGATAAAAATTACGGCCTGGGGATTAGATTCAATCTCACCAATTTCAATTTCGGATCTTTTAATTTCTTCGCCAAAAAAGGGGGGTTGCAAAAAGGAGTGGGTTATCTGGGTTTTTCACAGGACCAATTCCGGACCAGCGCCCAAAAGAAAAACCGTTTGTTGAAAACGAGGCTGGCCGGTGAAATCCCCGAGGAAAACCGAACCGGCTCTTTTTTGGCCAAGAAAAGAACTCTGTTTCAGGTTCTAAACCAGATTCAAAAAGCCCGGGAGGACAAAACCATCTCCGGTTTGATTTTGAGAATTGACAACCTGGCCATCGGCTGGGCCAAAGTGCAGGAGCTGAGAGACGCTTTATACGATTTCAAATCTTCCGGCAAAAAAATATATGCCTTTATGGAATCCGGCGGGAACAAAGAATATTATCTAGCGACTGTGGCAGATAAAATAATTATGCTTCCTACCGGAGACCTGAATTTTACCGGACTGGCCGCGGAAGTCACTTTTTACAAAAAAACTCTGGACAAATTAGGTATGGTGGCGGATTTGGAGCATATCGGCGATTACAAAAACGCTTCGGATTTATTGACCAGGGAATCTATGTCGGAGGCTCACCGGGAAGTGGTGAATTCGGTTCTGGATGATATTTACTCGCAAATATTGCAGGATGTAGCTCAATCCAGAAATTTGACTGTCGAAGAAGTCAAAATCAAAATCGACCAGGGACCCTATACCGCTCTGGAAGCCAAGAAAACCGGCCTGGTGGATGAGCTGGCTTTTTATGACGAAGTGTCAGAGATAGCCCGGGAGCGTGAAAATAAGAATTTTTCTACTCTGTCTGAAAATCTGTACAGCAAGCAAACCGACTGGCACTACAGCTGGTTTGTCCCTTCCAAAATTGCCTTGATATATGCCACCGGTGAAATCGTTTCCGGTAGAAGCGGCAGAGATTTTCTATTTGGAAATACTATGGGTTCGGAAACCGTAGCGGATGCCATAAAAAGAGCCAGAGAAGATAAGCATATCAAAGCCGTGGTGCTGAGGGTTGACTCTCCGGGTGGTTCAGGGATTGCCTCAGATGTAATCTGGAGAGAGCTGGTTTTGACGAAAAGAGTAAAACCGGTCATTGTTTCTATGTCGGATGTGGCCGCCTCCGGAGGATATTTTATCGCCTGTCCCGGGGATTATATTTTAGCCCAACCCGGAACTTTAACGGGCTCTATCGGTGTGATTTCAGGCAAAGTCAGTCTGCAGGGTTTATATCAGAAACTTGGGATTACCAAAGAAATCGTCAAACGGGGTGAGCATGCCGATTTTTACACCGACACCCGAACTTTTTCGGATGAAGAAAGGGAGATTCTCAAAAGACAGATTAAGGCATTTTATGCTGATTTCGTGGATAAAGTGGCTTCAGGGAGAAAATTACCCTTTGACTATGTGGATGGGATTGCCCAGGGCCGGGTCTGGACCGGAAATCAGGCTCTGCAAAATAAACTTGTGGATGAGTTTGGTGGAATCAATCTGGCTTTGGCTCTGGCTAAAGAGAAAGCCGGCATTCCGGATGAGTCAACGGTGCAGATTGTAACTTTACCCAGATATAGAAGGTTCTTCCCGCTTTTTGGGAGCGAGCTTTACTCGGTTTTCAGTAAATTCAAAGAAGCCAGCCAGATTTTATCCGGAGAAACCGCCTTTTCAGATGAGAATATTTTATATCTGGCACCTTACGAGATTGAAGTGAAGTAAATCTTGAAACAGAAAAGCTCAGGGGCGGATTCGAGCTCCGCCCTGTCTTCAGATTGTCAAACTAAGCCCTTCTGGTATGCCTGTAGACAAAATAAATAATCCCTGCCACAATCAAAACTACAATGAAAATATCCGCCCCTCTTACATAGGTCTTGATTAGTTCCCAGTTGGCGCCCATTACTTTGCCCACATAAGCCAGACCCAGGCACCAGAAAAAAGACCCCACAAAAGTATAAATCACAAACTTGGTGAAATTCATCTTGGCGATGCCGGCCGGAAGTGAAATGAATGTTCTGATTACCGGCAAAAGACGGGAGATGAAAATGGATAAGTCCCCGTATTTATGGAAAAATCTGTCAGCAGCTTCTAAATCTCTTTCAGAGATTAGAATAAACTTGCCGTATTTCTCCAGAAAGGGCCTGCCTCCCCAGATTCCCACCCAGTAAGCCAGAACCGAGCCAATCACGCACCCCACTGCTCCGGCTACCCCGGTCCAGAACAAAGAAAATCTGCCGGTGGTGACCAGATAGCCGGAAAAAGGCATGATGATTTCCGAAGGCAAGGGCATACAAGCTGACTCTATCGCCATGGTCAGAATAATACCGCCGTATCCCATAGAGGAAATGACCGAGATTACCCACTGGGCAATCGGCTCTAAGATTTTTTCGAGCATATTAAGTCCCAATATAGAGAATTTTTATAATCGAGCAACTTATAAAATTTTTTATTGATGGAAAAAAAGGGCAAGTTAATTTGCAGTCAGACTGACCTTCTCAATATTATCACTAAAAATTTTTTCAGATTTTACTCACTTTCAATCTCTGCAG
>JBIOYE010000185.1:0-6401 GCA_044870015.1 Candidatus Zixiibacteriota bacterium | reverse complement strand
AACCGTGCGGTGGTCGGGTTGTAATTTTAAAAAATCATTCTTGGACATAATGGGCCTCTTTGATTTAATGGTTAGCTCTTCAAATTATCATCCAGGACCAAAATATAAGCAAAAATAATCTAGGAGGCAACAGCTGTTTGTCAAGTGGAAGTTTCTATAGAGGGAAAAACTACAACTAAATTAGCAGAGGGGTTCTATCCTAAGCCGCCATTATTAAAAATCCCAAACCGGTAAATATTAAGCTTGGGCAACCCTCTCGGTCGGAACCGTCTCTCTGGTCTTCTTTTCTCCATTGATAAGTATGGCGACCGGTATAAGAACACAATACCCCAATACCAAGAGAATGGGAGCCAGAGTAACAGAGCCGTAGCCTAACAAAATATACCCGGCTGTGATTACCAGAATCGCGATCCCAAACCAGATTAGATTTTTCTTCCCGAAAGGAAGAGAGTACTTTTCTTTACCTTTTACACCGGATGATTTAGGTTTTGAGGCCATATTTTCTCCTTAAGCTATTTAAAGGTTTACGATTTTAAACTAAACTTAATAAGCATTCTTTTGTCTGAATAAAGTTCGCAAGGTCATCAAAATAATTTTGATATCAAACCCCAAAGACCAGTTTTCCACATAAAATAAATCATATTTGGTTCTTTCTTCCAAGGAGGTATCTCCTCTTAAACCGTTTACCTGGGCCCAGCCGGTAATCCCGGATTTAACCTTGTGCCGCATAAAGTAACGAGGAATATCCTCTCTAAATTTATCGACAAAAATCGGACGTTCTGGACGAGGTCCCACCAAACTCATTTCCCCCTTGAAGACATTTAAAAGTTGGGGTAGTTCATCCAGACTCAACTTGCGCAAAATAATCCCCGCTTTAGTTCGGCGGGGATCCTGGCGGGAAGTATTTTTAGGCCCGTCTTTTTCGGAATCGATATACATGGAGCGGAATTTTATCATCAAAAATTTTTTCCCATCCCGACCCAATCTTTCCTGCCGGTAGAAGGCTGGTCCGGGGGAATTTACTCTGATAATTAGAGATATAATCAAAAATATGGGAGACAATATAAGCAACCCTAAGCTGGAACAGATCAGATCAAAGGTTCTCTTTACAAAGCGATTCCAGCCCTCAAGGGGAGTTCTGCCCAGAGAGATAAAGGGGGTTCTGTCCACCGATACTATTTGAGCTTTGACCGCCATCAACTCCAGCAAGTCCGGTGCAATCTGAAACTCGACATTCAAATGGTCACAGTCTAAAATAATTTCAGAAATTTTCTGATGGTAAGCTAGGGGTAGAGCCACCAAAACTAAATCTACTTTCTCTTTTTCAATAATATTGGGCAGAAGGTCTAGATTTTCCCAGCCATTTCCGGCTTTCTCCTCCCCGCTAATACAGATAAATTTGACAATTTGATATCCCATTTGGGGTTGACCACTCAACCTATCATACAGATTTCCGCCCATTTCTTTACTCCCTACAATAATGGTTCTTTTGGCTCCGATCCCCTTTTTCATCAAGAAAGTCTCCAGCTTGGTCAGAATAATTCTTTCCATATATATCAAACCTAAGCAGGTAAACCATAAAAGCACTAAAGTTAAACGAGAATAAGTAGTCTCACGATAAAAGAAAGTGAATGCCCCGGTGATAAAGAGTGTCAGGGTTACCACTTTAAACAGAGCGTAAAATTGGTCCAAAATCAGCTTAGGGCGGCTGCGGCTGTAAAGTCCTAAGATTTTTCCAATCAAAAGAAATACTCCCACCACAAAAAGAGAGCTATACATATATAAACTATAAGGGGGGATGCCTTTAGTAGCCGGAATGATTTCGGCAATGAAAGAGTGAAATCTCAGCCAATAGGCCACCGAACAGGCCCAGAAGATTACGGCTGCATCACAGAGAAGCAGGATTAAGGGAAAAAGATAAATAAAACTTTTTTTGCTCATCGGTAACTAAAGTTTTTTTGATGTTCCTTCAGTTTCTCTGAAACGTATTTATTAATTTTTTCTTTGAATAACTTCTGGTCGAATTTCAGGCTATTCTTCCTTATAAAAGTCGGCTCAAATTCCATTTTTTGAAAGCTCTTTACCGCTTCAATCAAAGCCTCTTTGGTTTGGGGATAAAAAAACAGACCAGAGAGCTTCTGTCCAGCAGATTTTGGCAGTTTCTGAGATTCTTCACCTACCAAAATCCCCTCCACTGTCTCTTTGGCTCCTCCTTTGGCATAGGCAATCACCGGTTTTCCGCAGGCCTGGGCTTCCACCGGGACTATTCCAAAATCCTCCTCGCCCGGGAAGATTAAGGCTTTACACTTGGAATAATATTCTTTTATCTTTTCCGGTGATTGCCAGGGAAGAAAGATTATATTTCTGGCTGCCATCTTTTTTAAGTTATTCTCTTCTGGTCCCTCTCCGATTATAACCAGCGGATATTTCAACACATTGAAGGCCGAAATTGCCAAATCGATTCTCTTATAAGGAACCAGGGCCGAAACCACCAAAAAATAATCCTCCGATTTACTAGAAAGCTGGAAGAAATCGGTGTTCACCGGAGGATAAATTACTTCAGAGCTTCGGCGATAATGTTTTTCGATGCGGTTTTTGATGTAATGGGAGATAGCCACAAAATAATCCACTCTCTGGCTGGAACGTTCATCCCAACTTCTCAGATAATTCATGAAAAAAGGGATTAAGGTTTTGTTCAAGACCCCACTGTGATTGTTGAAAAAATAGCTGTGGTACATTTCCCAGGCATATCTCATAGGGGAGAGGCAGTAGCAGATATGGCAGGTTTCCGGAGGCGTGACAACCCCTTTGGCTACACAATGACTGGAAGAGATTACCAGATCAAATTCATTCAGGTCGAATTGTTCTATGGCGGTGGGGAAAAAAAACAGATATTTTCGATAAATTTTCTGTGAAAAAGGAAATTTCTGGATGAACGAAGTTTTAATGGGCATCTTTTCAATGATAGGAGAAACCGAGCTGGGTCTATGCAATAAAGTAAATAGAGTTGCCTCTGGGAAAAGCTGGCAGAAAATTTCCAAAACTTTCTCTCCCCCCCGCATTCCGGTCAGCCAGTCATGTACCAAAGCAACTTTCATTTTAATTCTCCGAAAGCGCCTGATAAATTTTCAAGGTTTGCTCTGCAGTTTTTTTCCAGTTAAACATTTTGGCTCGCTCCAATCCCAAAGATATCATTCTCTGGCGCAAGGAGGTATCGATTAAAACTTTTTCCAGCGATTCAGCCATTTCCTTCAAATTGACCGGGTCGACCAGCACGGCCGCATCACCACTCACCTCTGCAAGGGAAGAATTATTAGAGCTTATCACCGGTGTACCACATGCCATAGCTTCCAAAACCGGCAATCCGAATCCTTCATACAGAGTCGGAAAAAATAAAACCAAAGCTGAGTTATAAAGCAATACCAATTCTGTATAATCTAAAAAGGGTATTATTTTTACTTTTTCTGTAATTTCGAGCTCTTTTACCAATGGCTCTAGAACCTTTTGATTTTGTAACCCTACACCGGCTAAAACCAAATTGTAACTTTTATCATTCAACATGGAGTAGGCTTTCAAGGCATTTTCCCAATTTTTGTGTTTCCTCATGGAACCAGAGTACAAGATATATTTGCCAGGTAATTTATACTTGTTTCTGAAATTCTCCAAAACATTTTGGTCTTTTACCTGTTTAAAGATTTCGTCAACGCCGTAATAAATGACTTCAATTTTTCTCTGGTTAGTTTTAAAAATTTTCATTATATCATTTTTGGTATTTTCTGAACCAGTTAAAATTTTATCTGCTTTTTTTACCGCCTGACCAAGCATAAATTTAGCGTAAATATGAGCTTTTTTGCCGGGTAAATTCTGGGGAAATTTTAGATGAATCAAATCATGAATGGAAACCACCTTTTTACATTTCAAAAAATAAGGGAGGGTATAGTGGGGTTCGTGAAACAACTGCAGGTCATATTTTTTGGCTTGGTGACTTAAGCTGAAATGCTCCCGAATCGAATATTTGGGAGAATTGTCTATTAATTTCACCACCAGCTCTTTGGGGTAACTATAATTTTCTATATCTTGGTGATTGAAGAAAAGAAAATACTGATTTTGCTTATCCAATTGCAAGAGATATTTCACCAAATTTTGAATATATGTTCCTATCCCGAAATCATTGATTTTTCTGACATCTATGCCTATTCTCATGTTTCAAGCTGATGGTGCTGACTCCAAATTAAGCCGAAAATATCTTTATACCATTTTTTTTGTTCTTTGTTAGAAAAAATGCGACCTAGACCGAATTTAAAACTTAGATAAAGCTTCAAGATTAGGTTCGAAATCAGGCTATTGTGCAATTTGTAATAATATAACTGACTTTTGCGGTAATGGTATTCGGTTTGTAAGTTTTGGGATTTAGTACTGCTTCCCACAACATGTACGACTTGGACTTCCGGAAAGTAGATAATCTTCCCTTTAGATTTCATACGATAGCATAAATCCGCATCCTCAAAATATAAAAAAAAGTTTTCATCAAATTTGCCGACCTCCTGCAAGAGTTTTTTTCTAGTCAACATACAGGCGCCGGAAACCCAGTCAACCTCTTGGGTTTTGGCTGAAGTGTTCTCTAGAAATTTTAGCACTAAGGAGCGCCTTTTATTGGTGCTTCTCTGATATATTTTAGTAAAGAATTCGCTTGCCAGATTGGGAAATTTGGCAAAAGAGAGCTGAAAGGTAGAATCTGAATATAACAATTTGGGTCCCAGAGCTACAACCGACGGATTACTTTTTAGATATTCCAGCATCTTTGTAACCGAATTATCAATTATCACAGTATCCGGATTCAAAAATAAAATAAACGCTGAATTGGCTTTCGCAAGCAAACCATTGTTGCCGCCAGCAAAACCTAAATTTTGTTGGGATTCAAAAAGTTGAACTTTGGGAAATTCGGTTTGAATGATTTTTACAGTATCATCTGTGGAGAGGTTGTCCCAGACCAGTACTTGATAGTCTAGATTTTGACGTGTGTTCTGAATAGATTTTAAACAATCGCGTATAGTGGCCCGAGAATTCCAGGTCACTATTAGAATTGATAGCTCACTCATAGCTCAAATTCTCAAAAAAGAAAATCTTTCCACCCACAGCTTTCTTTCCTCTTTGGAAAAGCAAAGATTCCAAGCCAAAAGCATGAAAATTAATCCGGACAAAGCCACTTCCAAAATAAATTCCAAAAGATTTTGAGCCGGAAGAAATTTTGAAACCAGACCCAGCAAAATGACAAAAGGTAAAGCGGCCCACAATGGCGGAAGGAAACTTTGTTTAAAATAATCTCCGAAAGAAATTTTAGCCGCCTGCTTTATATAAATGGCAGAGAAGATAGTGTAATTGAGAAAACGTGGTATTGCTACGCCTAGAGCGGCTCCGATTATGCCATATTTTTTAATCAAAATCAACGATAAAATCAAATTCAATACAGCTTCTGAAACTGCCACCACAGCCAGAAATTTATGTTTGGTTTGACCTAAAAGGACCTCTTCGGTTACAAACTGACTCATAGAATAAATCTGGGGAATCAGCAAGATTAACAAAACCGGATAACATTTTTCAGCATAGACCGGTCCCAGCCATAAAGCAAAAAACTGTTTCCCCAGAAAGATCAGACTCAAACTTATAGGTAAAATAATCAAAAGAGAATACTTGGTTCCCAATATCAAGACCCTTCTCAAGGTCTGAAAATCGCCCTTAGATTCCAAGCCCGATGCGATAGGATTGATGACAAAGCTTACTCCATTGACAGCCCGGCGGGTATATTCTATCAAAATAGTCGCCATAGCAAAATAGGTTACCGAGGCCGCCGAGGATAAAATTCCAATCAAAACATTGGGGGAGTAATAAATCACTTGATAAGCTATGACCAATAAAAAACTAAAAAATCCGTGCTGAAAAATAAGCTTCAAGGTATTTCGATTGGCAGATTTAAATGAGATTTTCAGATTCGGCTCCAGTCTGAAAACTGCGGCAAAAGTCAAAATATAGGCTGCCAGACTGGCAAAAAGCTGTATCCCGCCTAGAACTATCAAGTTGGCTTTGAAATTAAAAATAATCACAATTAAAATTGCCTTCAGAGAAATATTGACCAAAGAGAAAATGTTGTTCAAATCAAATCTTTCCATCCCCAGCAGGATTCCGCTGAAAACTCCGGCCGGAAAACCCAAAGCCAAATTGATACCGACCAGTAAAACCACCCAGCTGGCTTGATTTTGAAACTCAGCCGGGATTTTAAAAATCGAGACGAATATGATGGAGAAAATTACGGATAAAATTAAGGTCAAACCTCCAATGGCTGTGAAGGTGGCCAGAGAGGTATTTACCATCTGGTTTAAATTCTGGTAATCAGCCACGGCTTT
>JBIOYE010000184.1:0-10897 GCA_044870015.1 Candidatus Zixiibacteriota bacterium | reverse complement strand
AAGTGATTCCGGTGGATACCAGCAAAAGCTGGCAGGTTCTGCCCAATAATCATATCCAGTATTTGCCCCAGGGGATAAAAACTGCGCCTCCGGGTATGCAGGAGTTAAAACCGATCGATTCGGATGTGGTGCTAAAACATTTCGAATCGCAGGATTTGAAAGATGTGGATGTCATCTTTTTGGCCCTGCATGGCGGTAAGGGTGAAGACGGAACCATTCAGGCCTTGCTGGATTTGACCGGAAAGCCCTATACCGGCTCCGGAATGCTGGCCAGCGCCTTGGCCATGAATAAGGCTATGTCCAAAAAGATTTTTGAAAGGGAGAAAATCAGAACACCTCAATGGATTTTATGGGATTCGGATAATTCCGCTGATATTTCACAACTGCAAAAAGAAATCAAAAAGAAATTCGGTTACCCGGTGGTGGTAAAGCCCAACAATCAGGGTTCCACCATAGGTTTGACCATACTCCAAAAAACTGGAGATTTAAAAGAGGCGGTCAATTTAGCCGGCGAATATTCTCATCAAATTTTGGTGGAAGAATTTATTCCAGGGCGGGAGATTACTGTGGGTATATTAGATGACCAGGCCTTACCCGTGATTGAAATTGTGCCGGAGCATGGAATTTATGATTACGAATGCAAATATACACCGGGCAAGAGTAAATATGTCTGTCCGGCAGCACTGAGCAAAAAACAAACTCAGGAAGTACAGGAAATGGCGGTTAAAGCCTTCAAAATCTTGGGCTGTAAAGGATATGCCAGAGTTGATTTTCGTTTGGGCCAAGACAAAAAATTTTACTGCCTGGAAGTCAACACTCTCCCGGGCATGACCAAAACCAGTCTGGTCCCCAAAGCCGCCAAAGCGGCTGGAATTGAATTTCCCCAGCTGGTGGATAAAATCGTCAAACTGGGTCTTAAAAAGAAAAAAGTTTAACTATTTTCTTTGCTCTACGTATTTCTTTCTGCGTTCCACCTTCTCCTTTAAATTCTATTGTAAGAAGGACTGTTTTTTAGTATATTGGTTAATGATTTGCTGAAAATCTCAATTATAACTCATAAAATTTGCAAACGTCATTAGACAGGAAAAGCCATGAGTTTCAAAGGAATTTTATTTGATTTGGGTAGCACCCTAATCGAGTTTGACAATACCGAATGGGGAAAATTGGAAACCGCCTCGGTCAAAAAAGGATACGATTATCTTATTCGACGAGGGTATAGATTACCGGAGTGGGAAGTTTTCGGTAAAACTTTTCTGACTGAATTTCATCAGGCCTGGCAGAAAGCCCAGGAAAATTTGATTGAAGTGAGACTGCCGGAGTGGGTGGCCAATTTTCTGGTCAGATTCGGAATCTCCAGCCCGGATGGTCAGGCCATAGAGTTTTTGAAACATTACTACGAGCCGATTTCAAATCAAATAACCCTGGTCGACGGCGTAAAAGAGGTTTTAGAGCATTTCAAAAGAGAGAATTTAAAAATCGGGCTGGTTTCTAATTCTTCCTTTCCCACCGAGTTTCATGTTGAAGAGTTGAAAAATTATGAAATTTTTCACTTATTCGAGGAAATCTTATTTTCCTACGATTTCGGCTTGAGGAAACCGCATCCGGATTTATTCAAGCATGTTCTGAACAAGCTGGAGTTAAAACCGCAGGAAACAATTTTCATCGGTGACAGATTGATTGAAGACGTGTCCGGTCCGCAAAAAGTGGGGATGAAAGCCATTCTGAAATACAAAAAGGAAAGAGATTATTCGGCTCCGGTGGTGCCGGATTATGTGGTCAATAACTTAAGCGAACTTCCGGAAGTAATCCGCAAATTCAAATAAGCCATGAGCCTGGTTTTTTTCAACACCCTGACCAGACAAAAAGAGGAATTTGTTCCCCTGGAAGCCGGAAAAGTCGGAATGTATACCTGCGGTCCCACCGTGTGGGATTTTCCCCATATAGGCAACTACCGCACTTTTTTATTCGAAGATTTGTTGCGTCGCTATCTGAAATACAGAGGGTTCCAGGTCACCCAGGTTATGAATCTGACCGACATCGATGATAAAATTATCAAAGGTTCACTGGCCAGGGGGATTTCTTTAGACGAATTTACGGCTCCCTATAAGAAAATATTTTTTGAGGATTTGAAAACCCTGAATGCAGAGTCAGCCGAAGTTTACCCGGAAGCTACCAAACATATCAAAGAAATGGTGGATATTATCAAGAAACTTCTGGAAAAGAAACACGCCTATGAAATGGAGGGCTCTATCTATTTCAAAATTTCCACTTTTCCGGAGTACGGAAAACTTTCCAAAATGAATTTAGAGGAGCTTAAAGTCGGAGCCAGGGTTAAAGCCGACGAATATGAAAAAGAACAAGTCTCAGACTTTGCCCTGTGGAAGGGCTGGGATGAAAAAGATGGTGATATTTTTTGGGAAACGGAAATCGGGAAAGGGCGTCCGGGCTGGCATATCGAATGCTCGGCCATGAGCATGAAATATTTGGGGGAGCACTTTGATATTCACACCGGCGGGGTGGATAATATCTTTCCCCATCATGAAAACGAAATAGCCCAGAGTCAATCTGCCACCGGCAAAAAATTTGTCAACCACTGGTTGCATGCCGAGCATCTTTTGGTGAAGAATAAAAAAATGGCCAAAAGTTTGGGGAATTTTTATACTCTGAGAGATATTTTAAAACAGGGCTGGTATCCCATGGCTATACGGTATTTGCTTTTGTCCACCTATTACCGCCAACAGCTGAATTTTACCTTTGAAGGGCTGGAAGCGGCTAAGAATTCTTTGCAGAGAATTTATGATTTTATGGATGAATTAAAAACCATCGAAAAAGAAGGGAAAAATCCCCAAGTTGAAAAATTGGTTAACTTAGCCAAAGAAAAATTTGAAGCCGGACTGGATGATGATTTGAATGTTTCGGTCGGTCTGGCGGCCATTTTTGATTTAATCTATGAGGTCAATAAACTTTTGAGGGAAAACAAAGTTTTCAAAACAGATAAAGAGCTGATTTTGAATCAACTGGATGATTTCGATAATGTTTTGGGATATTTGAAAAAACCGGAAGAGAGTTTGGATGATAAAGCTGTGCAATTAGTAGAACAAAGAGAAAAGGCCAGACAGGAGAAAAACTGGCAATTGGCGGACCAGCTGCGAAAACAGCTTCTGGAGATGGGAATTATTTTGGAAGATACTTCCTCCGGCACCAAATGGAAGAAAAAGATTTGATATTGACAAAAATCTGGCGTAAAATATATTGACATTTCAATTGTCGCTCTTTTAACCAACAACGTTTGCTGGAGTAGCTCAGAGGTAGAGCAGGGGTTTTGTAAACCTCAGGTCGGGGGTTCAATTCCCTCCTCCAGCTAAAAATAAAATGGCGTAGTTTAAGTTATAGCGGTCGGTTTTATCCGACCAAACAGAATGTGCGATAAATCGCACCGCTATGCCAAAGAAAAATTTTGGAGAGGTGCCCGAGTGGCTAAAGGGGACGGTCTGTAAAACCGTTGGCTTTGCCTACGGTGGTTCGAATCCACCCCTCTCCACATCAACTTGATGATTTATTGCAAGAGTAACTCAGTTGGTAGAGTCATCCCGATGAAAATCGGATGGTCACGGGTTAAAAGAAAGATATGCGGGAGTAACTCAGTTGGTAGAGTCACAGCCTTCCAAGCTGTTGGTCGCGGGTTCGAGTCCCGTCTCCCGCTCTTTAAAATCAGGGATTAGGGATTAAGGATAAGGGAATAATTTAATTTTCTGCGTACATCTTCTCTGCCAAAGGATTAATAGAGGTGGCTTGCGAAAAATATTTTTTGGATTCCTTCTGTTTTCCCAGGGCTTGGGCAATCACAGCCGCATGATATAAAATTTCGGCATCCTTACTATTCTTGCTTAAAGCCACAGAGATATTCTCCCAGGCCTTCTCTGGCTCTCCGTTTTTGTAATAAGCCCAAGCCAGTAAATCATAAGCATGGATGTCCTGTCTTGTTTCAAGCTCTTTTTTAGCCAGCTCTAAGGCTTGCTCTAAATTTATATTACACTGTAAATAGAATCCGGCAATCAATGGATTAAATCTCTCAACATCCGTTTGTAAATACTGTCCATACTGTCCCGCGACTGAATTCAAAAGAGAATCGGCAATTTCTTTTTTACCCACTGCCAAATACAGTTTTGCCAGAGCAGATTTCGGCTCCGGGTCGACTGCTTTCTCGACAACCTTTTCATAAATCTCAACGGCCGGACTAAAATCTCCCTTTAAAGCTAAAACTTGGCCTTTATGCTCTAGTGCCGGCAGGTATTCGGGCAAAATATTAAGGGCTTTTTCAAACACTTTTAGAGCTTCTTCTAATTTTCCTCTGGATAAGTAAAGTTTACCCAACTGCACGTTAGCCCAGGTCTGCTGGCAGAAAAAATAACCTTCTCTTTCACCAGTCTGGATGGCTTTCTTCATGAAACTGACAGATTGGCTGAAATTTCCTTTCTCATGAGCCAGACGGGAAAGCCGGGCTAAGCTATAAAATTCTTTATCCTGTTTATACATGTTCTTATAACAAGAATCAGCCTTTTTGTATTCCCCCAATTCCAAAAAAGCATCCCCCAATGCTCCCCAGGCAGATGGATTCTTAGGTGCCTTGCTCAAAATTTTGCTGGTAATACCAACCGCTTCATCATATTTGTGATTAGCAGATTTTATCTGAGCCAGCTGGGCCAGAGCCTCACTATTGGTGGAGTCCCAGTTCAGCCCCTTTTGAAGGAAAAGTTCGGCTTGCGTATATTTACTGAAGTCCAAATTCTCATCTGCCAGCCACATATAAGCCCTGCTCAAATTGACCCACGCCGTCACCTTATTGGCCTTAACTTTGGTCTGGGCTAAATAGATTTCCACCAAATCCTGGGCGCTCAGAGCTAAAGCATTTCCAGAAAAGGAAAAAATGACAGCTATGGTCAGAAGTAAAATTTTACTGGCTTTTTTTCTCATAATATCGTTCTTCAACCGATAAACCGGTCGGGCTATAAGATATACGTCCCAGCCGTAAAAGTCCAATTTACTGGCGTTCACAGAGATTTCAATAAAAATCTTTCTTGACTATCCCATTTTAATTTTTTACCATCCTTAATCAGCTATGCTCACCTTAGCCCGAAAAGCCGAACTGATTCTATTAGCCCTGACCTTTATCTGGGGGAGCACCTTCGTGCTGGTAAAAATAGCATTAGGGTATTCCTCCCCCTTTTTATTTTTAGCCACCCGTTTTTTTTTAGCCACTCTGGTGGTGCGACTGATTTTTGCGGATAAATACAAAATAATCCCCAAAGAGACCATTCGTGCCGGAATCATTTTGGGAATTTTTCTTTTTTTCGGATTTGCCTTTCAGACTCTGGGGTTACGACTTACCTCAGCTTCAAAGTCCGCTTTTATCACCTCTATCTCCTTTGTTTTAGTTCCAATTTTAGCCATATTTTTAACCAAGGATAAGCCCAAGGCTTCCTCCTGGCTGGGGATTGGACTGGTTTTAGTCGGAATGTATTTTCTGACCCTGCCGAAATCCCAGAAATTTAACACAGGGGACTTTTTAACCCTTTTATGCGTGGTGGCTTTTGCCCTCCAAATAATATATGTGGAAATTTACAACAAAAAATTTGATACCGCCCAGCTTCTGTATGTCCAGCTTTTGACTACCTGTATGTTATCGATACCTTCACTTTTTTTGTTTGATAAATTCCAGTTCGATATGGGCTCCTCCTTAATTTTCACTCTTTTAGTAACTTCGGTTTTAGCCACCAGCTTGGTTTTTTATCTGCAGAATAAATATCAGCAGTATACCACCGCCACCAAAGCCGCTATTATATATGCTTTAGAGCCGGTCTTTGCCTCTTTCTTTGCTTATTTCAGTTTCGGTGAAACTTTCGCCACGGTCAGCTTGCTGGGAGCCGGTTTGATTATTTGCGGCACTTTAGTTTCGGAACTGGGCAAATTTTAAATGGACCGCAGAATTCTCTTCTTAATTTTAGCGGTATTTACGGTCTCCTGGGCGGCCATTTTAATCAAACTCTGCACGGCTCCGCCTCTGGTAATCGCTTTTTACCGCATGTTCATGGCCTCAGTTATTTTATTTCCCTTGGTTTTTTTGAAACATTTTTCGGCTTTAAAACAACTTTTAGCGGAAGCGTCCAAGCTTGCTATTTTATCCGGAGTTTTTTTGGGTCTGCACTTTGCTCTATGGGTCACTTCCTTGTTTTACACTTCCGTGTCTGCCTCAGTTGTCATCGTGGCCACTCAGCCGGTGTTTGTGGCTTTATTTTCTTTAATTTTTTTGAAAGAAAAAGCAACGCTTTTGGTCTGGCTGGGGATTATTCTGGCTTTGTTTGGAGTAGCAATAATCGGTGGTGGAGATTTTGCCAATCTGAAAGGAGATTTATTGGCTCTGCTGGGGGCTATTATGGCGGCGGCTTATCTGACATTAGGAAGAAATATCAGAAAAAAATATGACCTGATACCCTATATTTTTGTGGCTTATTTTGTTTCTTCAATAGTTCTGGCTTTTTTTATTATCATCTTGGGAGACTCCTTTTCTCCTCTGACTTTGAAAAATTTGGGCTGGTTCATTCTCTTAGCTATAATTCCTACTTTAATCGGGCACTCTCTGTATAACTGGCTTTTGAAATATGTCAAGGCCTACTTAGTCGGCATCTCAATTTTGGGAGAACCGATCGGTGCTTCCATCTGGGCTTTCTTAATTTTTAAAGAAGTTCCCAAAACTTCTCTATACCTCGGAGCAGTTCTGATAATTATGGGTGTCATTTTGGCTCTGACAGGAGAGAGAAGGCAAAAAAAGTAATTAATTTTTCCTCTGCTGAAGTTCAAAAAAACCAATAGCACTTCAACCCAGCATTTTTAATAATCCTTCTCATTAAGCTCTTGTCCCACTTATTGATAATGGTTCTCATATCGTGATTTTTTTCACAAATTTTTCTTGACAAAAACTCTTAACAAGAATATACTCAAGTTAATTTTTGATGTAATAAAATAAGATGCTTGAAAATATTAAGAAAAATTCGGTCAGCTGTGGCATTCTACTTTTGTTAACAGTTTTTGGCGGTAATTTCTCTAGCGCTTATACAGTAGAGCTTGCGGTTGTAAAGCCGGACACCAGCGTTATTTACAAGATGCCGGCCATCGAAGTCATCGGGGAAAATAAAGATGCCTTGAAAAATATCCCCGGCTCCGGACAGATAATCACCAAAGCTCTGCTTTTGAAAATTCATCCTATTTCAGTTCATGAAGCCTTAAGTAGAGTCCCCGGTTTACACCTTAGAGATGAGGAAGGATTAGGTCTAAGAGCCAATATCGGAATCAGGGGTCTGTTTCCCACCCGTAGCAGTAAAGTTCTTTTGTTAGAGGATGGAATCCCGTTTGTGCTGGCTCCCTATGGAGACCCGACTACCTATTATCATCCTCCCATAGACCGTTTTGAACGGATAGATATTCTTAAAGGGAGCGGACAGATTCTGTTCGGTCCTCAATCCATCGGAGGAGTGATTAACTATATTACCAAAGCTCCTCCAGCAGAGCCCAGTGCTTCCATTTCCGTAATTGGCGGCAGCCGGAATTTTTTTAAAACCTACACCAGTGCCGGAGGAACTTGGGGGGATGTCAAATTGCTTTTGGATTATACCAGAAAACTGGGTAACGGTGCTAGGGATAATATCCGCTCCGAAATTGACGACCTGACCGGCAAAATCGGAGTAAGCGTGGGAAAGAAAAGCTCTCTTTTGTTAAAACTCAACTTTTACGGAGAAAATTCTCAAGTAACTTATGCCGGTTTAACTCAAGTGGAGTATGAACAAAATCCTCGAGCCAATCCCTTCAAAGATGATAATTTCAAAGTAACCCGCTTAGGGTTGCATTCCATATACTATCATCCCCTGAAGGAGAATATCTTATTCACTGCCAATCTCTACGGCTACAACATTCAGAGAAACTGGTGGAGACAGCATCACAACGGAGTCAATAACAACGTAATTCCCGCTACTGAAACTCAAACTAAACCGGATACGGCCGTCACCGGCCGTTTACGGGATTACTGGGTCTATGGAGTAGAGCCGCGATTAAATCTGCATTCGAGTTTTTTCGGTTTAAAGCATAAAACCGATTTTGGTTTCAGGTTGCATTACGAAATTCAGGATAGACAGGCTTTGCAAAATTTAACTTTCAGCACCGCACGTAGCGGGACTTTGATTGAGGATAATGGACGCCAAGCCAAGGCGGTGGCCTTATTTTTACAAGACCAGTTTTCACCTTTTTCCGAAAATTTAACCGTTACCAGCGGAGTTCGTCTGGAGCATGTCAATTATGAAAGAACCAATCGCCTATATGCCAGTGGTTCGGGAATTACAGGCAAAACAGATTTAACCAAATTGATTCCGGGTTTGGGAATAAATTATAGTCCGAATTCAAACTGGACTCTATTTGCCGGTGTGCACCGAGGCTTTGCGCCTCCGCGGACCGAAGATGCTATTGACAATAACGGCAATCCGGTAGAATTAGAGGCGGAGCTGAGCTGGAATTATGAATTGGGTTTGAGGAGTGAGCCGGTTTCCGGTCTGAATTTAGAATTCACTTTCTTCCGTTTGGATTTTGAAAATCAGATAATCGCCCACTCCGTGGCGGCCGGAAGCGCCGGTCCTCTGACCAATGCCGGACAGACCTTGCATCAGGGGGGTGAAGTCAGCACCACTTTGGATTGGGGGAAATTATTGAAGATTCTCAACGGTCTCAAGACCGACCTGTCCTATACCTATCTGCCGATTGCCAGATTCGAAGGAACCCGTTATTCGGGTCTGACCGGTTCGGCTTTGTTGCCGGGTGAATCGGACCAATTTTTGGTAAGCGGAAACCGGCTGACTTATGCCCCGGAGCATGTTCTAAACACGGGCATAGAATTTTCTCACCAAGAAGAACTTGATTTACGCCTGGAAGCTCTATATATTAGCCAACAATTTACGGATGACAGAAATACGGTGGCACCTACTCCCAGCGGCAGGAGAGGATTGATTCCGGAATACACGGTCTTTAACGCTTCAGCCAATTATCATTGGAGAGCTATGAAGTCGACCCTTTTTGTATCCGTGAAGAATATATTTGACCGGCTTTATATTGTAGATCGTTCCCGGGGTGTCTTGCCCGGGATGCCCAGAATAGCTCAGGTGGGCTTAAGCCGAAATTTTTAATCTGAAAAACTTTAAACAGCAGGAGAAAGCAAGATGAATATACCGTATCTTCAGCTTTTGCTTTTGGGTGCTTTGGCTGGTTTCACCATTTATTTGGGACTGCCTTTGGCTTTCATACCCAGAGTCGGGAAAAGAACCAAAAGTTTTTTGAACGTCTTTTCAGCCGGAGTTCTGATTTTTTTACTCTATGAAATAATGGAAGAGATGTTTGAGGAAGTGGGGCACAACTATCTGAATTTGCAACAGGGCTTGGTTTCCTCCGGTGAACTTTTGGGACAAATCTTTCTAATGGTAATCGGTTTAGTCCTGGGTTTGGGCGGTCTGATTGCTTTTGAGAATAAATATATTGCTAGAACTAACCCAGAAACTCAGCTAATCCGAAGAGGAAACCATCTGGCACTTATGATTGCCATCGGAATCGGGCTGCACAATCTAGGAGAGGGGTTAGCCATCGGGCAGGCCTTCATTCAGGGTTCGATGGGTTTGGCATTTACCTTGGTAATCGGCTTTGGTCTACACAACGCCACCGAGGGATTCGGGATTGTAGCTCCCTTATCAGGTGAAAAGCCCCGGATGAGGTTCATAGCCCTGTTGGGCTTAATCGGCGGAGGACCCACTTTCTTGGGGACTCTGGTAGGAAGTTTCTACGCTTCGGAAATTTTAGAAATAATATTTCTGTCTATCGCGGCCGGCTCCATTCTTTATGTAGTGGTCAAGCTATTACAGATAGAATACAAAGTTAAACAGTACCAAGCTTCTTTGGCCGGAGCCCTGTCAGGGTTCTTTCTGGCCTGGGGCTCGGAATGGGTGGCTAAAGCGGCTATGCATTTCTAATCACGGAAGCACGAAATAAACCAACACGAAAGCCACGAAAAAAATCAAAACAGAATCTAATTTAAGGCTGAATTATTCCTAAACCGCTGATTTTCTGCACAAATCCCTCAATTTTCCGACAATCTAAGAAAGCTTGCTTTTAAGTACTTTTTCAAATATCATTTGAAAAGCGTATTATAAAAGTGATAATTGATTTTATGCCAGCTAAACATCTTTATCTTCTTCTACTTTTAATTTTCACCCTATTTTTCCCCGGTCTGACCTCAGCCCAATCCACCAAAAAAGCCGAACCCATGGTTCTGCAGCATGCCGACGAACTGCAGTCCAATCTGGATGAAGAAAATCAGATTGTCTCCCTATTCGGCCGGGTCTGGTTCAAACAGGGAAAGATGGATTTAAAAAGCCAGAGGGCTATCTGGTATAAAAAATCGGGCCTGGTAATTTTCATGGGTGAGGTCAATATCACGGATGTAGAATATGATTTAAAAGCAGATAAAATTACTTATTACCAGAACTCCAAAAGAGCGGTAGCCGAAGGTAAAGTTAAATTAATAGATAAAGTCCAGGATATTATTTTGACCGGTGATGAAGCAGAATACAGAAAACAGGAAGAATTTTTGACCTTCCGCAATTCACCGGTTCTGATTTTAGACTCGCACAAAATGGACAGTTCCTTAAATGTCACAGCCCAGATTATGGAGTACTCCCGCCAGACCCAGATCGGGACTGCCATCGGACAGGTGCAGATTGACAGGGGAGACCTGAAAGCCACCTGCGGCCGAGCCGTTTTTTTCCGCCAGGATGATAAAATAATATTGAGCGAAAATCCGCGGGTCATC
>JBIOYE010000183.1:0-3298 GCA_044870015.1 Candidatus Zixiibacteriota bacterium | reverse complement strand
AAAACGGCTCGTATGCCAGATAACAGGGGGCCGAGGTTTCCGGCCAGATGACCAAATCCGGATTTTCTGTGGCGGCTTTTTGAGTCAGGGTATAAAACGTCTCCAGGGAATGATGCAGATATTTGGGATTCCATTTCACATTCATATCGATATTCCCCTGAATCAGAGCCACTTTGATTTTAGCCGAAGAGACCGGCTCGGACAATGCTTTTCTGCCATAAAGATAAGGAACTAGGATTAACAAGACAATCAAAATTGAAACGGAAACAACTGTGAAAAGGTTTTTGCGGTATTCTACCAGCAGGTAAAATAAAATGTTCAGAAACATCACCCACAAAGAAACTCCAGAAATTCCGGTCAGGGAGGCAAACTGAATCAAGGATAAATAACTGGTCTGGGTATAACCGATATCCAGCCAGGGAAACCCTATTTCCCATAAACTTCTGACCCATTCCAAACTGACCCACAAAAAAGGAGCCAGAATTAAAGCTAAGTTCCCGAATTTTTTCTTGATTAAGCAGTATAGCCAGCCCCATATACCCGGATAAATTGCCAGAATAAATAAAGCCCCCATCGAGCCCGGCAAAACCCAGATCTCCCCGTAAAAAAACTGCCAGGCCATCCAGTATAAAAGCAAAAAATTGGATATTAGCCCGAAGAAAAAGACCAGCTTAAAACCTTTTCTGGGTGAGGTATCTTCTAAAGCAATTAAGAGCGGAATTAGAAAAAAGTAAGCTAAAAATCCTAGGGGTAAAGGTGGAAATGCGGCTGAAAAAAGAAAACTGGAAGATGATATTAAAAGCCAATCTTTTTTGGTCATAGAAAGTTAAGTTATAACTTTTAGCGCTTTATTTCAATAACAAACTCACCCCCTCCATCTCTTGGGGCTTTTTTATTCCCATCAGATCTAACATAGTGGGAGCGATATCCGCCAATTTTCCTTCTTTTAATTTAACTTTTGCTACTGCATGGTTTACCATAAAATTCTCTTTTACCAAAATCAAAGGGACCGGAAAAGTGGTATGCGCGGTAAGCATCTTCTCGCTCTTATAATCAATCATCATCTCACAATTTCCGTGGTCGCCCGTAATCAGGGCTGTTCCCTTTACCTCCAGAACGGCTGGAATCACTTTTCCCAGACATTCATCCACTGTTTCTACTGCTCTGACCGCGGCCGGGATGACTCCGGTATGCCCCACCATATCCGGATTGGCGTAATTCAAAATAATCACATCATATTTTTGAGATTTTATTTCGGAGATAACTTTTTCAGTCATTTCGTACGCCGACATCTCCGGCTTTAAATCATAAGTGGCAACTTTAGGGGAGGGAATCAGAATTCTATCTTCTCCCGGAAAGGGAGTTTCATTACCCCCGTTGAAAAAGAAAGTCACATGGGCATATTTTTCGGTCTCTGCCATCCGCAGTTGTTTTTTCCCTAATTTTGAAATAACTTCACCGAAGATATTGTCCAGCTTTATGGTCGGAAAAGCAATTTCTGCTTCTAACTTATCGTGATACCAGCACATGGAAACCAAATGCACTTTGACATTTTCTTTGGGAAATTCTTGGAAGTTGCAGTCGGTCAGAGCAAAGGAAAGCTGTCTGGCTCTGTCGGCCCTGAAATTAAAAAATATCACCGGCTCGCCATCTTTTATCCTGCCGGAAAGTTTTCCTCCTTTTTTCTCACCCAGAACAACCGGCAGCATGAACTCGTCGGTGATATTCTGGGAGTAATAGTCTTCAATGGTAGCGAAAACATCTTCAGTATACTTACCCTCCCCTTTCACCAAGGCATGGTAGGCCTTTTGAGTCCTGTCCCATCTTTTATCTCTATCCATAGCATAATATCTTCCCACCACTGTGGCTAATTTCCCCACCCCTAATTTTTGCATTTCCTCTTGCAACTGCTTTAGATATTTGACTCCCGCCGTAGGTGAAGTATCTCTGCCATCTAAAAAAGCATGTACATAAACTTCTTTTAAATTATTCTGTTTAGCCATTTTCAAAAGGGCAAAGAGATGGTTTAAGGAACTGTGCACTCCGCCGTCTGAAACTAGTCCCATCAGGTGTAAGGCAGATTTTTTCTCTTTGGCCCGGTTTATGGCTGAAAGCAGAGCTTTGTTTTTGAAAAAACTTTTATTTTCTATAGATTTATCTATGCGAGTGATATCCTGATACACAATTCTTCCGGCTCCCATATTCATATGCCCCACTTCGGAATTTCCCATCTGCCCTTCCGGAAGCCCTACTGCTAAACCGGAAGTCTGAAGCTGGGTATGAGGATATTTCAAAAGCAGCCGGTCTAAATTGGGCTTTTTAGCCAGATAAACAGCGTTTCCTTGGGGGTTGGGATTGATTCCATAACCATCCAAGATGATTAAAATAATCATAAATTTTGTAAACTTACTCTCTTTGAACCCTTTTTGATCTCACCCAGATGGAACACCGTTTCCCCTAACAGTGATAAATCCCTCAGAATCGGAGTCAAATCTTTTCTATTTATTACTAAAATCATCCCTATCCCCATATTGAAAACTTCAAACATTTCCGAATTTGAAATTTTCCCCAGCTTTTGAATCAGTCCGAAAATTTTCGGTTTTCTCCAGTTGGCTGTATCGATTTGAGCCACACAATTTTGTGGGAGAATTCTGATTAAATTCCCGGCAATCCCTCCTCCGGTAATATGCGCCATCCCCTTTACTTGATACCTTTCTAAAACCCGGGTCAGAGAATTGAAATAACAGCGGTGAGCTTTTAAAAGTTCATCCTTTAAAGTGGCTTTTAATTCCGGGACATATTTATCAATTTTCCATCCGGCTTGCTCAAAAAAAACTTTGCGTGCCAGAGAATATCCGTTAGTATGCAGCCCACTGGAAGAAAGACCGATAATCTGGTCTCCGGGCTTGATTTTTCTTCCGTCAATGATTTTACTTTTTTCCACTGCTCCCACGATAAATCCGGCCAGGTCATATTCATTTTTCTGATAAAAATCCGGCATCTGGGCCGTCTCCCCTCCGATTAAGGCACAGCCTACTTTCTGACAGGCAGAAGCCAATCCTTTTACTATTTCTGAAACCACAGAAGGGGACAATTTACCCGTGGCGATATAATCCAAAAAGAAAAGCGGCCTGGCTCCGTGGACTAAAATGTCGTTGACGCAGTGATTGACTAAATCCTCCCCGATGGTGTCATGCTTATTAGCCAAAAAAGCCACTTTGAGCTTGGTGCCCACTCCGTCAACTGAAGAAACCAGGACCGGGGTTTTGAACTTTCGGTCCAGATTAAAAAAGGCTCC
>JBIOYE010000182.1:0-13095 GCA_044870015.1 Candidatus Zixiibacteriota bacterium | reverse complement strand
GACTTACCCCAGGAGATGCAGAGAGCCATTGCCAAACAGGCCGAGGCCGAAAGAGAGAGAAGAGCTAAAGTTATTCATGCTGAAGGTGAACTGCAGGCCTCTTATAAATTAGCTGAAGCCGCCAAAGTGATTGGTACTCAAACGATGGCTTTGCAATTAAGATACTTGCAGACTTTGACTGAAATTGCCACCGAGAAAAATTCTACTATTATTTTCCCGGTTCCGATTGATTTGCTGACGCCTTTCATTCAAAAAGCAGATAAGAAGTGAGTTAATTAGAATTTAGACCATTAAATACAGTACAATAAAAAAGAGGGTGCCAAAGGCACCCTCTTCAATTTTACCACTGACTTGATAATTACATCTTTTCCGGGCTTCCGGCAAACATCTGACGCCACTTGTCTGCCACCACATAAATCTTCTTTACTGTTTCCGGCTTATCTGCAGTTATAAGACCAATTGAACCGGTATTAGTCAAAACCATCTCCTGCTTGGCTCCCATTTTCAAAAGACCTGACATTTCCTGACAGTGTTGGCAGAGTTTGCCGGTCATCTCCTTCTCAGACATCTTATCCATTCCCATACAGGCTTGGCTCATAGCGGAACACATCTTATGAATATCAGCTAATTCTTGCTCAGTTGCTGCTGGATAAGAATGAATCACCATCACTCCATTCTTCAAATTATGAACTTCATGCTTCATATTCATCCACCAAGCTTGGTCCATGTAAGGGAGCATCTGCTTGCACATCTCACACTTGGCAAAATCAGCTTTCATCTGAGCCATCATCTGCTCCGGTGAAACCTGGGCCTGTTTTTCTCCACCAGCCCAAGCTAAAAGAGCAACCATAACCACCAAACCAAAACTTGCGAGTAAAACTTTCTTCATAATTTTTTCACCTCCTCCAACCTTTGATTTATTGTTTATACGCTTATAATATAAAAGAAAGCAAATAAAAGAGCAAGTAACAGTTTCCCATTACTTGCTCTTTACTACTTCATAAAAAAACTCTAGCTTATGTTGAACCTCTGCATGGCATTACGCAGAGCATCAGCGTGTCCCTGCTCACCCTTGCCGACGTTTTCAAAGAGCTTGCCCAGTTCGGTTCTTCCTTCGGAGTAGGCCATCTTGGCTAATTCCGGGAACCAAACCGTCGCTACAAAATCCTCCACCACTAAAGCTGCCTTAACATTGAAATCAGAATCACCGGTCACACCCTTGACAAAGGGTAAATTTAATAATTTTTCAGCTAATTCCATGCCTGACATTTGATTACCTCCATTCTTTTAAAAAGGTTTCGAATTTACCAGAGAAGTAATCTTCTCCCCCTGCTAAATCCTCAAATACTGCAGCTAAATCATTTTTGCCTTCTATTTTGGCGGCTGCCGCATACTTGTTGTGAGTGTCCGTTTCATGAGCTTCCAGGTCGATGCACATCTCAACGTATTCTTTCAGACTAAAGGGATTATCTTTGCGGCTTTGCACTTTATCTATCCATTTTTGATACCACACTTCGGCCATTTGATCCTCCTCCTTTCGTTTTTATAGACTACTGTCATAGTCTATGCAGTAGACTATTGAATCTTGTTTAAAAAGATAAGACAAGCCCCGCGGTTTGTCAAGTTTTTTTTAAGATTTTCGATAAATTTTTGGAAATAAATTGTGGCCGGAAAAATTATTATGGTGATAGATATAGAAGAGAGAAAAATAAACTGAACTATGGTGAAATTCAATTTTAGATACTTAAGTCTTGCTGGCACCCAACTGGTTGGCCAGCTTGGTCAAGCGGGATTTGGTGCGGCTGGCCTGATTAAAGTGCATGACATTTCTTTTGACCGCCTTATCCAGCAAGGAAAAAGTCTGCTTCAACAACTCTTTGGCCTGGGTTTTATCTCGGGCACTTTCTACTTTTTTAATAACGGTCCGGACTTTGGATTTGACCGCTTTGTTGCGCAGGTTCCTCGTGATACTCTGTCTTAGGGCCTTCTCGGCTGATTTATGAGTTGGCAATCTTCCTCCAGTTTGTCATAATATTTGACTTATCAATATAAAAATTTTAATTTGTTTGTCAACCGAAAATATGCCGGATAACAAACTTGCCCGAAAAGCTGGAGTGGTCAGCTTGGCTACCGCTTGCTCCCGGGTCTTTGGCTTGATGCGGGAGCAGACCTTCGCCTACTTCTTTGGCGCCTCTATGGCAACCGATGCCTTTGTAGCCGCTTTCCGCATCCCCAACTTATTACGGGACTTATTCGCCGAAGGAGTTTTATCCAGCACCTTCGTTCCGGTTTTCACTGAAAATCTGACCAACCAGGGTAAGGAAAGGGCCTTTCGGTTGGTGAATTTGGTAGCTAACTCTCTTCTGGTCACTGTGAGTCTGATTGTGGTAATCGGAATAATAGTTTCCCCCTGGATGGTTCAGTTAATCGCACCCGGATTTGACAAAATCCCCGGAAAATCAGAATTAACCACCACCCTGACCAGGATAATGTTTCCCTTTTTGCTTTTCATAGCTTTGGCTGCTCTGGTAATGGGAGTTTTAAATTCCCTGGGGAAATTTGCGGTTCCGGCTTTTGCGCCGGTGATGTTAAACTTGGGCATGATTTTAGCCGGATTTTTGGTCTGTCCCTTCTTTGACCCCCCTATTTTAGGGATGGCTATCGGTGCGGTTTTAGGGAGCATGGGCCAGTTTTTAATTCAATATCCCAGCTTAAAAAAAGAGGGGTATCATTATCAGTGGATTTTAGATTTCAGAGACCCGGAATTGAAGAAGATTTTTTGGCTGATGACTCCGGCAGTTCTGGGTTTGGCATCCACTCAAATCAATATTTTTGTGAATACTCTGATTGCCTCATTTCTTCCCCAGGGTTCGATTTCTTATTTGAATTACAGTTTCCGTCTAATGCACTTTCCATTAGGGGTTTTTGGAGTGGCTATCGCCACGGTAAGTTTGCCTTCCTTATCACTTTTAGCAGCTCGTAACCAGACCAAAGAAATGCTGGATACTTTTTATTCCTCTATGAGACTGGTATTTTTCTACACTATTCCATCCACCATTTTTCTCATCGTAGCCAGTAAGCCGATAATTGCAATTTTATATCAGTATGGAAAATTTTCCTATTCAGATACCATCAATACTTCGCAGGCCCTGGTTTTTTATGCCGTCGGGCTTTTTGCCTACGCCTCGGTCAGAGTGGCGGTTTCCTTTTTCTATTCCTTAAAAGATGCCAAAACTCCGGTGAAAATAAGCGTGGCAGCGGTGGCTTGCAATATCATTTTAAATTTTGCTATGATGAAACCACTGGGTTTCAGGGGACTGGCTCTGGCAACTTCTGTTTCCGCTATAGTTAATCTATCCTTATTACTCTATTTCTTGAACCGAAAAGCCGGACCGATTGATTTTTCTTTCCTGAAACTGGGTTTTGTCAAAGTTCTTTTGGCTTCCCTGGGAATGGGGGCCGCCTTATGGCTTCACTTAGATTTATGGGGGTTGGATTTGAACCAGGCCACTTTTTTTCTAAAGCTCGGTCAAATAATAATTACATTTTTCCTCGGTGCCGGCATTTTCATTTTTTTAGCCAAAATCTTACAGATAGAAGAGTTGAAAACAGTACTAAACTTATTCAAACGCCGCTTGCCATAAGGTGAAATATCCGGCTTTAATTGCTGTTGTCTGTTTCATTTTAGGAATAATACTTGGAGATAATTTAGATGTTCCTTCATTTCTGCTTTTGGGAATTCTGCTCTTAGCTCTGGCTGGCTCAGTTTATCTTTACTTCAAAAAATCAAAAGAACTGGATTACCTTCTGCTTTTTTGTCTATTCTTAGCCGGTTTCTGGAGGTATGAGCTTAAAACCAGAGATTTTCCTTTGAATCATATCTCTAATTTTTTGGATTTGGGTAAACCGGTTTGGGTAACCGGTCAAATTACGGCTGACCCGGATGTCCGGGAAGATAAAACTTATTTAAAAGTGTCGGCTTCAAAAATCAAATGGGATAATAAGAGTTTAGATGTCAGCGGTAATATTTTGGTAAAAATCAGAGAAGTCACTTATGCTTTCAACTATGGCGACGTGGTACAACTTCAGGGCTACTTGAATGCTCCTTTATCCCGTAGAAATCCGGGACTGTTTGATTATCAACGCCATCTTTCCACCAAAGAGATTTATGGCTTAGTCTCTTTGAACAATGCCGAGAAGATTAGGACAATTGAAAATCAGACCGGTAATTTCTTTATCTCCCAAATTATAATTCCCACTAAAACCTTTATCAAAAACGTTTTTGAGCAAACCTTAGACCAGCCACATCAAGCTCTTTTGGCCGGTTTTGTCTTGGGGGAAAGAAGGCAGATTCCGGAAGAAATCTATGAAATGTTCACCAAAACCGGCACTTTACATCTTTTAGCGGTTTCCGGGTTCAATGTGGGGGTGATTGTACTATTCCTTTTAGCCATTGTTAAACTTTTAAGAATTCCAAAGTGGATAAATTTGATTATCCTGTTGTTGGGAATTTTAATTTTTTCATTCATTACTAATAACCAACCTTCAGTGGTTCGTGCTTCTATAATGGCAGCTTTATTTCTGCTGGCTTTCCACCTAGAAAGAGAACCGAATTTTGTGAATATCATCTCCTTTGCCGCATTAGTAATCTTATTCTATTCTCCCTTGACATTTTTTGATGTCAGTTTTCAACTATCATTTGTAGCTACTTTCGGGATTGGCTATTTGGTGCCGAAAATGGATAATATTTTAACCAAGACCGACTGGCTCAATAATAGAGTTCTGAAAAATTGGATTCTGTTGCCAACCTTGGGCTCTATGGCCGCCACTCTGTTCACCTTGCCCATCAACGCTTATTATTTCAATCAATTTTCAGCCGTGGTTGTTTTTTCAAATATGTTCTTAATTCCTTTGTCTGTTTTGGCGGTGGTGCTGGGTTGTCTTTCAGCTATTTTTGGAGTTATTAGTCTTGGTCTGGCACAAATCATCTCGGCCTGTAACTGGGTTATTCTCAATCTGGTTTTAAGAGGGGTCGAATTCTTTTCCTCCTTTCCCTGGGCTCAAATAAAAGTGCCCTCTCCTGTAATTTTATCCGTAATGCTTTTTTACGTTTTGTTAATTCTGGCAATCCTTTCCCTGGAATCAAAGAAATATCTGAAAATCTTGGCGGTGTCGGTTTTATCAATCGGGGTCTTCTGGTTCGGTAAGAACATTTTAGCTTCTTCTCCACAACCTGTGAAAATCACTTGCTTGGATGTGGGGAAGGGAGAGGCAATTTTCATTCAATTGCCCGATAAACAAAATATTCTCCTGGGAACCGGCTATTCATCTGAAAAATTCAATTCGGCCGAGTTTGTCATCGCCCCTTTTTTGTATAAAAAAGGAATCAGACGGATAGACCATTTAATAATTTCCCAACCACAGAATGAGTTCAGGGCTGGATTGCACCACCTCAAGGAGAATTTTTCGGTCAAAAACATCTGGTACAATCCCCAGATTCAGGATAGTACCTCAATAATTTTTTTAAAACGGATGTTGGCAACCCCTCTCAAGCCCGGAAATTTATCTGAATTTGGAGAGGTTAAGGTTTGGATAGGACTGCCCGATAATTATAGAGAACGAAAACTTAACAGGTTTTCAAACCGGTTAATTTTGGTATTAGAATATAAAAATTTTATCTGGATCTGGGGTAATAAAGCAGAGGCAGTGGGTAACTCCTTGCCTCAAGATAAGAAAATAGTTTGGACAGTTGATGTAAATGAGGGGCAAGAAGTTAACTCAAGCTGGTCAAATTTAAAACAGGACCAGCCGGTGATGGTTGTAAGCAGCTACGACAGATGGAAAGATAGATTAGAAGACCAGACAGTCAAGAGCCTGGAGAAAAAGTTGGGAAAAATTTGGTGGACCAAAGAAAATGGAGCGGTCACCATAGAATCTGACGGAGAAAACCTGAAAATTAAACCAATAATTTCAGAGGATTAAATATGGGATTCACAGGGAACTTAAAAACCGTACCTTTTCCGGACATTCTGCAGCTGATTTCCACCGGTAAAAAAACCGGCAAACTAAAAATTACCCGCCAGCATCAGTCCAAAGAGATTTTTTTCAAAAATGGGAACATAATTTATGCTAACTCATCCAATATACAGGATGACCTCTTGGGAAATTTACTTTTAAAAAAGGGAAAAATCTCCAAATACGATTTGGAGAAAGCCATCAACCTGCAGGAAACCTCCGGTAAAAAAATCGGGGCGATTTTGCAGGAATTAAACGTCTTGAACCCGCATGAAGTAGAAGAATGTTTGAAAATACAGATTGAAGAGGTGATTTTCTCTCTGTTCAGCTGGGAGGCCGGGGACTTCGGGTTCCAGGACAATGTCTTTCCGCCGGAAAACCAGTTCATCACTCAACTGGATACCATGAACGTCATCATGGAGGGGACCAGACGGATTGACGAATGGGTGGAGTTGAAAAAAATTCTACCGGGAGAAAATAAGGCTCTAAAAATCAACGGCTTTCCCAAGGTAAAAGGGGATGAGATTCTTTTAACTCTGGATGAATTTCAAGTGTTGAATTTGATTAACGGAGATAGAACCCTGCCGGAAATCCTACAAGCTTCGGCTTTGGGGGAATTTGTCACCTCCAAAGCAGTCCATAAGTTAATCAGCAAAGGGTTGGTTGAGTCGGTCGAAATTAAGGGAGCACCAGTCTCCAGCAAAAAAGAAGAGGAAAACCTGCTGGTCCTAATTGCCAAAATTTACTCCACCGCCTTCCAGGTGACCGACCGCACCATTCAGAAAAAATTGGGAGCCGGAAAATACAAAATCATAAATAACGGGTTTTCAACCCAGAGAAATATTTATCCCTTCCTGGGAGGGCTGGTTAAAGAGAGAGGTTACATAGAAAGTGAAAATTTGGTGCAACAGGCCTTAAAATTACCCAAAGAGCTGCGGCTGTGGAAACTTTTGTCCGGTTTGAACTCCCTTCTGACCGAATATCTGAAGCTGACCACCTATGTTTTAGGCGAAAACGTGCTCAAGCAGATTGTGTTCGATATCAAAAAAGAGCTGGGAGTGGTTTTAATAGAGCAGAGTGAGATCGTTAAAAAATACGACCTGGAAACCGAAATATATAAAACATTAAAAGCCGTTTAGGAGGTAGTATGAAAAAAATTATCTTAACTTTGACATTGTCGTTCGCCTCAATCAATCTAGCTTTCGGTGCAGAAGTCGGCTCCGATCCCTCATCTTTGTTGTCGGTGACCGTAAACGGATTAGGCCTGGTGCTGATTTTGAGCTGTCTGTATTTTTGCTGGAGAATTTTCCATTTTTTGAAAGGCGGAGAATTGAGTTCGGCCTGGCAGATTTTAAGTTTGGCTTTTATAATCTTCGGCCTGGCTCAATTAGGAGAAATAGTTCTCAAATTCCAAGATATCTATCTACCCCCGTCAGTAGTCTATCTGGCCAAGCTTTTATCCTTAATCTTTTTGACCTGGGGTTTGTACCGTGCCAAAAAAGTCTTAAGCTAAATATCCTTATAGCTTAACTTTTTAAATCCCCGAGCGTTAAGTAAAATCCCGCATCTGTCGATAATTTTTTTTAGAGTTTCTTTTTTAATGTTAAATAGTTAGAAATCTGACTGCCTTTTTGGTTGGCAGAAAACCTTTTACGGAGCGTAAGTGTGCAACAGCTTACAGAGATAGAAGATCGCATAGCCAAGTGCAGGAAAATCTTATCTGACAATCCCAATTCCACCATCTTTGCGGCTTTAGCCGAGGCCTACCGCAAAAAAGGGGATTTAGAGAGAGCCAGTTTAATCTGTCAAAAGGGGTTAGAAATCCACCCCGATTACGGGCCGGCCCACCTGGTTATGGCTAAAATCAATCTAGACCGCAAGCTCTATGATGAAGCCGAAAAAGAGCTGGATGTTGCTGCTCGGCTGGATGGGCGGACCCGGGCCGTGGAGGTAATTTTAAGTGAAATCCTGGTCAAAAAGGGAAAATATCAGGAAGCTGAAAATATTTTGAGCAGGCTGATTTCTGCCGAACCCCGCAATGAAAGTCTGAAAATGCTCTTGGGTTCAATTAGAAGAACTTCTCCGGTTAAGACCACCTCACCCAGAGAAACTTTTAGCAAGCCGGTTTACGATTCCAGACCCAAACCCCGGCACGCCGCGGTAATACAAGATTCTCAGCCTCCCAGCACTTTCCCCAAACTGAAAGCAGAAAAGATTTACACCCTGAAAGAAGTCATGGAGACTCTGGGAGCTTTTCCGGCAGTAGTAGGGATACTCTCGGTAGGGAAGGACGGCTTGATTTTGGATAACCGACTCAAAGGAGAGACAAATCCCGAAATAGTGGCAGCTGTGGCTACCAACATTTCCGAAGTCACCAAAGCCAGTTTAATCAAAATCGACTTCGGAAAATTGAAGCAGGTTCTTATAGAAGCCAGCAGTCTAAAATTCTGGATTTTCAATCTGAAAAATTCCTTTTTGGTCCTAGTCTGTTCAGCCGATGTTAACATCGGTTCTCTAAAGATGAAAACAGGCGAATTACTTGAAACCTTAGAAGAGTAAAATCAAGGCAAAGGATTAAATATGAACAAAGCCAGAGAAAGCAGAAGCGTCATCTTATGGGGGTTATTTTTAGTTTTAGTCCCCTTGTTCTTCTACCCTTACAGCCAAAAATGGCAACTTCCGGTCAGCTGGGTAACGGTCCTAATCTTTGAGGTGGTATTTTACTTTGTGGTTTGGTTCTTCAGCCATCCCGGAAACTGGGGTAGAAGTCTGGCCAATACTTTTATGAGCCTGATATTCCGTTTCAGCGAAGCTATTTTGTTCGGTCTGCTTTTGTGGGTGATTTTTTCTCTGAAACCTGGATTTTCCCTCAAACAAGGGTTTGCCTATTTTTTGCCGGCTGTCGTCTTACATGTCTTGACCACCCCCTTCCTGTTGAAATCTGTCCTAAGGCCGGACCGGGCAATTCACCGGCCCCAGCCAGATGAGTTTACCAAAGATCGCCTGATTGAAGTGGACAAAATTGTGGCTGAGAAATCGAACGTAGTTTTGCATAAAGAAAAAGGGTCGGATGTATCGGAATCTTATCTGGAAGAAATTTTGGGCTCTCTGACCAATTATCCGGGAGTGGATGCCAGTCTTCTGGTCGATCAGGAAGGGTTAGTTATAGCCAAAAATTGTAAAAATAATTTCGATTGGGAAAGCTGGGCACCCCTGCCTTTAATTTTCGATGAATCAATCGGCCAAGTTCTAAACCGTATCCGGGAAAAAAATATGGAGCGGATGGATCTTTTCTCCAACAGCTATTGGATCAGCATCCACAAAATTTACGGCTTCAGTGTGATCACAGTTTCAGACAAAGGCACCGAAGAGATTCTAAACGTCAGAATTCAAAAGGTTTGCGAGAAAATGAAGAAATACTTAAATGAGAGATATCACCTAGAAAACCTAAAGGTCCAGGAGGAGAAATATGTATCAAATACTATCCGAGCTTAACAAAACATCCGGCATTACCGGGAGTATGCTGGTGGGACAAGATGGAATCGTGATTGCCGCCGATTTGCACAGCGGTATCCAGGATGATACCGTGGGAGCGCTGGCTTCTTCCATTATAAGCAGCGTGCAGAAGTCTCTGGAGATGCTAAAACAGACTCCCTTAAGGCAGGTCACGGTAGAAGCTTCACAGGGAAAATTCTTTTTGACGGATGTGGGAGTGGGTGTTTTAGTTGTTACCACCGAGTCTAGCGTCAATATGGGTCTGGTGCGTCTGGAGATAAAAAATGCGGCCACCAAACTTAAAAACCGATAAGGTATGGTAACCATAAATTACGCCTCCAGAGAAATCAGTTGCAAGATAGTTTTTTATGGTCCGGGGCTTTCCGGCAAGACCACCAATCTGCAATATGTGCATAAGAAAGTCCCCACTCAGACCAGAGGAGAGCTAATTTCTTTGGCTACCGATACGGATCGAACTTTGTTTTTTGATTTTTTACCCATAAACCTGGGCACCATTCAAGGGTTTTCCACCCGGTTTCAGCTTTATACCGTTCCTGGACAGGTCTATTATAACGCTACTCGAAAGTTAGTGTTAAGAGGAGTAGACGGATTAGTTTTTGTGGCGGACTCCCAGTTATCCAAGATGGATGAAAATGTAGAAAGTTTAAACAATCTAATGGAGAACCTTAAGGAATACGGCTACAAATTAGAGGAACTGCCCCTGGTTATTCAATACAACAAAAGAGATTTAGAAAATGTGGCTAGTTTGGAAGAACTGGAAAAGACTATCAATACCTATGGCCGACCCTATTTTGAGGCCGTGGCCGTTAAAGGGGTGGGTGTTTTCGATACTTTGAAGATGATCTGTAAATTGGTGATGGCCAAGATTCAGAAACAGGCCGGAGTAGGTTCGGAACCTACGGTCGAAAGAAAAGTAGCCGTGCCGACGGTTGAGCCCGGTCTAAGTCCCGATATTGCGCCACTTTCCAAAAAACGAACAAAATTGGAACCGACCGAAGTAGTCAAGTTTCCCGAAACGGATAGAAAAAGTTTTAAACCGGAGAAAGAAGAAAAACGGGAAAAAGAACCGACTTTTAGCAGCTCCAAGGAGTTGGGTGAAAAAACCGAAGTACTCAGAGATGAAAGGCCCGAGGGATTCCAGACCACCGCTGAAAGTTCACAAATACCTGAAATAAAACCCTTGCAAACTTCGGATGCCAAAATTACTAAATCGAAATATACCGAGTCAAAAGCCTTTGAAACAAATACATCTGAAGCAACACTCAGGGGAGCCAAATCATTGGAGATGGACGCCAAAAAGAAAGTAGAAGATGTCAAGAAAGCCTGGCCGGAAGGGAGCGGTTTAAAAGTAATTCGGGATACTCCCAAGATGCAAACTAAAAAACGCAAGAAAAAATTTTCTCTGTTTGGTTGGTTTAGAAAATCAAAAAAAAGCTAAAGGAGGTGAAAAATGTCAAGCGAAAATTATGTAATTTATGAAGAGGAACTGGAGCATATCAATCGTATCCTCATGAAGCTGCTCAAAGGAGCGGAAGCCAAGTGTGTCCTGTTGGTCGATAAAGATGGGTACTTGGTTACACGTCAGGGGTTTACCCACTCCTTGGATACCACCGCCTTAGCAGCTTTGTTAGCTGGCAGCTTCGCTTCTACCAAAGAGATAGCCCGATTGGTCGGTGAACCAGAATTCTCGGTTCTGTTCCATCAGGGTAAGAAGGACCACATCCATATCTCACTGGTAGGCGAGAGGACTATTTTGGTAGTTATTTTTGATGACCGTACCACCATTGGAATGGTGAGACTGTATGCCAAAGAAATGGGAGCAGAACTGCTTACCATTCTGAGCGGTGTAAACAAAACCAAAAAACCCGCTCCCAAAGGTCTGGATTCCCAGTTTACTGCTTCAGCTGAAAGCAGATTGGATGACCTATTTCACGAGTGAAAAATATGTCTGTTGAATTAGGGGAAATGTTAGTTTCGGCCGGGAAGATAACCCGGGATCAATTAAATAAAGCGCTGGCCTTGCAAAAAGACGGCAGTGGCAAGTTAGTTCAGCTTCTGGTTAAAATCGGCGCCATTGAAGACGAAGATTCCGTCTTTGAGTTCATAGGCAAGCAACTGAATATCGGGGCCTTACGGCTTTCCGATATCGAACTCAACCCAGATGTTGTCAAATTGATTCCCCTGGATATAGCCCGCAAATTCAACGTAATAGCTGTCAGTAAACTGGGTAAAACCCTGATTGTAGCCATTTCTGATCCCAATAACATCTATGTCTTGGATGCCATCAAATTCATAACCGGCTGTAACATCCAGCCCGTCATCAGTCCGGAAAAAGCGATTCAAAAATCGATTGATTCATTTTATCAAGATGTTTCCGGTCTGGATGAAGTCATAAAAGGTTTGAAAGATGAAGAACTAGAGGTTATTGAGCAGGAAGATGAAGTTCCCAGCGAATCAGATTTAAGGTCCGCAGTTCAGGATAAGCCTCTGGTAAAATTAGTAGATGGAATTATTGCAGATGCTATACGCCGCGGCTCATCTGATATTCATTTCGAAACTTATGAAAAAAGAATCCGTGTCCGCTATCGCATCGATGGAAATTTACAGGAAATGGCTCCTATGCCTTTCAAGTATCGAGCAGCCATCATCTCTCGTGTCAAGATTATGGCAGACTTAGACATATCCGAGAGAAGACTGCCCCAAGACGGCCGGATAAAAGTAAAGATTGGAGACCGACCCGTTGATTTGCGTGTCTCGGTGCTTCCCACCATATTCGGTGAAAAGGTAGTTATGCGTATTCTGGACCCCAAGAGCCTGATGGTGGACCTGACTATGTTGGGTTTCCCAGAAAATGCTCTGGGTGGATTTAAAAAGGCTATAAATCAGCCTTATGGCATGATATTAGTAACCGGTCCTACCGGTTCTGGCAAGACCACCACGTTGTATTCCGCTTTAAAAGAAATAAACACTGAAGATATTAACATCATGACCGCCGAGGACCCGGTAGAATTTAACTTTGACGGAATAAACCAGGTTCAGGTAAAATCTGAAATCGGTTTGACCTTTGCCGCGGCCTTGAGATCTTTTTTAAGACAAGACCCGGATGTGGTTATGGTGGGAGAGATTCGCGACGGGGAAACGGCTGAAATTGCCATCCGTGCCGCCTTAACTGGTCACTTGGTTTTCTCCACCTTGCATACCAATGACGCTCCCAGCACCATTAACCGTTTGGTGGATATGGGTGTACCCAATTATCTGGTGGCTTCCTCCACCCGCTTAATAATGGCCCAAAGAATGGTGAGAAGAATTTGTATCTCCTGCAAACAGGAAGCTCAAGTTCCCAAGGAAACACTCTTATCTTTAGGGTTTCAAGAACAGGACTTACATGGAATAAAGGTCATGGAAGGAAAAGGTTGTTCTGAGTGTAACAACACCGGTTACTCTGGTCGAACCGGCATATTCGAAGTAATGACTTTTACCCCGGCCCTGGAAAAGCTGATTCTATCCGGTGGCTCCAACCAGGAATTAAAAGACCAGGCTGTCAAAGATGGAATGTGGTCTTTG
>JBIOYE010000181.1:0-6242 GCA_044870015.1 Candidatus Zixiibacteriota bacterium | reverse complement strand
CGGGATATAGCGGCCTCTTCGGCCTCGGCCGTAAAGAAAGCTTTTTCAGAGGGAAACAGTTCTCCCATAACTGGAGCCGCAGCTCCTGATATAGTAGAATGCCCAGAGGTGTAGCTGGGGAAATTGGGTGTAGTAATCACAGTGGTAAAATCTTCCGGTAATCTTTGGAAAGGTCGGGCAGTCCAATAGACGTATTTAGTATTCCAGCAGCAGACAAAAGCATCCAGCATAGTTATATTCAGATAAGCAAAAGCCCGGGCCGAAGCTAAAATGGATAAATTGTTAGATTCCACTCTTTCAATCAAATAACCATTCCAAATAGTGGGAGGTGGTAAATCGGCCCATTTGTGCACAATAGCAATCTGTTCTGCGGTGCGGTTAAAAGAGGCCTGATAGACCTGGTCTAATTCCAGTAAATCTTGTTCAGAGCCGCAGGGAAAGGGAGGTTCCGGCTGGAACTCCACTCCGTCGGTTACTATCCAAGTTTTCCAGGTTCCGCACATTGGTAGAACCGGGTTGGTGCCGGTCCAGATACAGTCACCGGTAGGCATGGGACCGGGAAAAACGGCATCAGAGCCGTCATTTTTTCCATAAGATACAACTAAATTCCCCATTCCTCGTCCGGCATTAAAAGCGGCATTGAGTGAGCCTTTGTTCTTGGCTTCGGATAACTCCATCTGCTGGCTCAATACTTGGCTGATCCGCTCGGCATCATTGGTGAATAAATAATTCAGCACCACAAAAGCGGCACCGGCGGCTAAGGCCCGTTGGGGCTTGCTTTCTCCCTGATGAGTTGTTAAAGCGTCGTAGATGGCTACCTGAACTAAAGCGTAAGCCCGAGCAAATCTTGGGGGAGGAAGTTTGGCTTTTAAGCCCAGTTCGGTGGTTAATTGATTCCAGGCGCTGGCTGAGTCATCGGAGAGAACCGTGGGCTTAGGAATGATTGGTTCTTCATTTGGTCCTAAAACTTGTTTGTTGTTACAGCCCAGAATAAATACAAAAATTATTAAAAGTGAAAATAAGATGCTTCTGTAACGCATGGCTAAAGCTCCTTCTTTATAAAGTTTCACGTATTGTTTTTTGACCTCTCCCCTCATTAAAGCGCTGTAAATATAGTAAAATATGGGGTTTTGTCAAGGGGGAATTTTTTAGGCAGAAGTAAAAAATCCCCCCGATTGGTCGGGGGGATTTTACGCAACTGCGCAGAAACTTTTAACAGGGGACGCCCAGAGGGCAGTGGAATGGGCAGGGTCCTAAGTCGGTGCAGACTCCGTCGCAGCATTTGAACATGTGGCAGGTGCAGGGGTCGCAGAATCTTTCACACCTTCCGGCTTGGGCTTGGTTGATTAGAAATCCGGCTACGAATGAGGATGCGAAGACCAAGATTAGAATCAGGACAAGGATGAAGCGTTTCATCTTGTGGTGAGTTAATCGAACCATTTAAATCACCTCCTTGTTGGGGGAAAGGTAAGGGAGGAAGGGGAAGTTGTCAAGGATGAAATTTAAGGCGAACACTCAAAATACTTTAAAAACTTTGTAGAACTTTATAATGAATAGATTCAAAATTCTTGATAAAAATGCCCGTTCTATCGAAATAAAAAATCACGATTTTAAACTGAATGTGATCGTGTAGAGTTGAAAGCCAATCAGCTTGATTCTTTAAAATTTTTCTTTTATCTAAAATTTCTGAGTCTGATAAATCTAGGTTGACAGAAACTGATTTTTGCTGTGCACCTATGGTTTTTCTGAAAGGGAAATCTTTTTTGTAGACTTTTGAATCTTGATCCGAAAACCACCATACTAATTGAAGCCTATCCAATTTAATAGGCAAAACACCGTAATTTGATAGATAAAATTTTATTAAGTAACCCCCTTCACGATGATCGCTATGAACATTTTCTATTTCTAGGAGTGGCCTTATTTTTGTTTCAAACTCTTGAGCCATAATATTAGCCATTCTCTTAGTATGATTGACGTATTTTAGGGTAACCCATACAAGTGCTCCAGTCAAAATTACTATTGCTACCGCTGATAGAGCCTGAATCCAGTCTGTTGTTGTCATGAGATTATTACTTGTTACTATCGTTGCTTGGTTTCGTCCTCCCTAATATCATCTCCACCGCCAGCAAAACCAACACCACATACAGAATCTCTCTCCAAAGCTCTCGTCCATACCTGGTCCGGGAAATCACCTGCCTCAAATCCTCATCCAGCGAGACAGCAACCAAATTCCCCTTCTCCGCCGTAAAACCTCTCTGCACCATATCCATATCAATTTTCTCCGGCTTCGACTCCGAAGGTTCGATATTAAAAGCCACTTCGTCCAGTTCGCCAGAGGCGGACTCCCCTGCGGTAATCCGATAAATCCCCGGCAGTCTTGAATTCTTAATTTTCACAAAAGCTTTAGTCCCGGCAAAAATCGGCTTCACTGCTTCCTCGGTCTCATTCGGGTATCTCAACTTAATCACACTCCCGCTGGGCAGTTCCGCTAAGTCTCTAGATATTTCCTCCCCCACCGTAAAAAATTCATTCTGCTTAGCTAAATCCAGAGCCAGATACTGCACCGACCGATTCACAAACGGGACAAAGAAAGAATGCGCCACCAAATCCCCTAACTCCGGGTCCAGACCGGATAAAAAAAGCAGAGCTTTTCCGGCTCCATACTTTCTTTCCACCACAGCCGGAGAATTATTGGAAAAGTGAGCCAGTACTTTGGCTTCATTGCCGGCTTGAGAATCAAAAATAGAATAAAATTTAATCTCCGGAAGTTTGGTTTTATCCACCTGCCGGTACACCGTGAAAATCGGATGAGTCAAATCAAACGATTTCAAAGAAAAGAAAGCTTCCTTGTTGTGGCTGTCTCCAATACGGTTTTTCAGGTTCACATCCAGAAATTTCTTGGCCACTTTTTCCCGGTAAAAATTCAAATCGCAGTTTTCACCCAGAATAAACCATAGACCACCCCCGGTTTCCAGATACCTCTGCAAGTTTATCAACACCACATCCGAAAAATTCTCCACATTGACCAAAACCACCAAATCATAATCCGAAAAATCTTCCTGCTGCAGTAGCCCTTTGGTGATGGTTTTAAGTTTCAGATTTTGATTGAGATTCTCATGGGGCTTCAAAGCCAGATTCAAGAAAAAATAATCCTCCGGCTTTTGTCCCACCAACAAGACCTTAATCTGCTCCGGAATCTTAAAATTAAAATAACGAAAGTTGTCCGCCAAAAGGTCATCTTCGGCAATCTCCACATAACCCGAGTGAAAACCGGTTTTCTGCACCGTATAAGCGAACTTCACCTTCTTTTTTTCACCGGCTTTGATATTGATATCAGTCTGAGCCACTTTTTTTCCGTCCAGATAAAATCCGACCAAAAGGTTTGCCACCTGTTTTTTGGTATAATTGACAATCTCGGCTTCCACCTCAAAAGGCTTATTCAGCTCAATTAGCTGATTTCCGAAAGAAATGGAGTCCAGCGCCAGATTCTGGAAATTGGGATTGCTTAAATCAATCAAGTAGAAGGAAAAGCGGGAGTTTATCTGTTTCAGCTTATCCAGCCCCAGCGGAGTTTTATTGGTAATCAGATAAATCTCTTTGTTCAAGTTTTTGGACCCGTTCAACAATCTGACCGCTTGATTAGAGCTGGAGAAAAAGTTGGATTTCAGATAAGAAACTTTAGCCCTCTCAATTCTTTCGGACAGTTCCTTAAAATCAACGGTAAAACTCGAAGTCTCTGTGGGGGATGATAGAAAAATTAAGCCAGCTTCGTCCTTTTCAGTCAAAAAAGATAAAATCTCGAGGGACTTCTTTTTGGCTGACTCAAAGACTGCACCGGATTTGGTCTCAAACCCCATAGAATAGGAATCATCCAATATTAAAACAACCGAGCTTGAACCGGCTGATGAAAAATCCCCTCCCAAAATTTTGGCGGAGAGCTTTCCCTGCGATAAAGTTCCTTTAATAGCCGGACGGGCAAAAGCCAAAACCACCAGAAGAATTATCAAAGTCCGGATAATAAGCAGAAGCAGATTGTGCAGCTTGACCTGTTTTAACTTGGTTTTCTCCAAAACTTTCAGAAACCATAAAGAGGAAAATTCAATTTTTTTCAGCTTCCTTCTGGTGAAAAGATGAATCAAAAGAGGGATTAATCCGGCTATTAAGCCAACCAGTATTATGGAATTGAGGAAATTCAGCATGGATGTTGGCTCAAGGCGGGCTACTTAATTTTGGCCAGGAGCAGTTTGGCTTCTTTCTTCTCCTGATAGCCAGAGGGATGTTTAAGCACCTGTTGCAAAACAGCTTGGGCGGAATCGGTTTGCTTTTTTGCCAGATAGGTTTTTCCCAGATCAAGCAAAATCTGGCCATAATAATAAGGGCGGTCCTCCAGAAATTCCGCCAGCTTAAGATAAAATTCGGCCGAATCCAGTTTGGCTGTATCCACAGCCCCCAAAGCCAGATAGGCCTCTCCCAATTTCAGATAGGGCCAGGCCTCTTCGGGTTTGGTTTGAATTAATATCCCGGCCGCATTTTTGGCTTTCTGAAAATTTTCCCTGACCTTGGAAGAATCTCTCTTTTCCACGTAATTTTTAATCTGGGCTATAAACAGCTCACAAGCTTCGGGAGGATCCATCCTTCGCTTTTCAGCCAGGTCAAAATAATACAAAGCCGAATCTCTCTGACCCAAAGCCCAATAGACTTTAGCCAGATTGATATTGTTGACGGCATAAAACGTATCTTTTTCACAGGCCTTTTGATAGGCCAACTTGGCGCTTTGTATATCACCGGCAGCCCAGCTTATATTACCCCAGACAAAGTACCTTTCGGCTTTGGTGGTATCCAGATTGGACCATCTTTGATAGACTTTTTGGGCCTCCGGGTAATTTCCCACCAGATAATATGCATTTCCCAAGGAGGGGAGAACCTCCGGGCTGGTGGGATAAATTTCAAACAGGTCTAAATACAGCTCCAGGGCTTTTTGGTATTCCCTAAATCCGGTGGACTGCTTGGCAAAATAGATTAAATCCTCTTTATAGGGCCGATAAAATTCAACAAACTTTAGCCAATCGGATTCCAGTTCAGCCAGAGATTTGTTATAGTGCTTCTGGATTACAGTTTCAAAATTAAATTCATGGACTTCCCGGTAAAACTCCTCAAACTTAAGTTCACCATAAGTATCAATCAAGTAGCGCACAAAAGAGGCCGACTGCCAGTAAGCTATTTCGCGGTTTTTCTGGTTGTAATCTCTGGCCCAGATTAAAGATTTGAGGGGATAAAGTTTTTTTTGTTTTTTATATTTGGCGGATAAGAAATAATTCAAAGTATAAAATCCGCCGGCTCCTTCCGCTATGAATTTAGGAGCATAGCCCCAGTAATAATAAAACAGATAGACGTTTAAAGCCGGGTGGGAAATGTCTTTTTGGTTGTGGTTGTAAATGGTATACATACTGTTTTTGGCGGTATTGAGGGCATAGAGAGCTCCGGAATCCCAGGCCACCTGGTTAATGGGACAGGAGCAGTAAAAATAGTTCAGTTTGCTGTTGCCAAGAATAAAGTCAAAAGTTTTTTTGTATCTCTCATATTCATTTTCCAGATAGGATTTGTTTGAATTCCAGAAATAATCGGCTAAAGAGTTTTTCATAAATGTAAAATAAAAATGCACGCTTTTGTCGGTCTTAAATAAAGTGGTGTCATAAGGATCATCAGAACAGGCCAGGCTTTCCTCGGCTACTTTGGTGCCTTTCAAAAATATTTTGAAGGATAAATCGTTTTTGCATTTTATTTCGCCCACTTCCATAAAAGGGGCGGTTTTTTGAAATTCCAACTGCACTTCTTGAAAGCCGTTTTCCAGCTCCGGCGGCAGACCGTACCAGTTTGCTCTTATCTCGGCGGTGGAGTTACCTGTCAGGCGGGGTTTTAAAGTCAGGGTGAAGTTGGCTAAAAAAACGGCGGTTTCCAAATCATCTATCAAGCGGATAATTCTATCTTCTAAAATCTCTGATTTATCGGGCTGGGAGGATAAATAAGCTTTGATTTGGAGGTTGACATAGAGGACTTTTTCTGCGGATGAAATGTTAAAAGCAAAAATTAAGGTTAAAAATAGGAAGTATAAAACCCTTTTCAAGCATTCTCCTTTTGGTTGTAAATATAATAAAGCACAAAGCGGAGAGGCCCTCCGCTATATTGGTAAATATACGATAATAATTAGACATTTAGTATTCTTTAAGTGTAATAAAAGGTCT
>JBIOYE010000180.1:0-2756 GCA_044870015.1 Candidatus Zixiibacteriota bacterium | reverse complement strand
GGTTGGGCTTTTTGCGGTATTGCCAATCCCTATTCTTTTGTTGAGAGTTTGACGCAAGTGCCAATTCAGATTGTTGCCACAAAGTTTTTTTCAGACCATTACGTTTATAAAGAAAAGGATATGCTCAATCTGGTTGAGGAAGGTTTAAGTCAGAAAGCTGATTTCTTGGTTACTACTGAAAAAGATAAAGTCCGTCTGCCTAAGGTGATTCCCAAACTTCCTATCTATGCTCTGAAAATTGAGGTGAAGGTTACCCGGGGGGAAGAGATTTTAGAGCAAAAATTAAAACAGGTTTTAGAATTATGACCAATCAGTTTGATTTTTTAATCATTGGCTCCGGAATAGCTGGACTTTCCTACGCACTGAAAATCTCCGATTTTGGTACCGTGGCAATCATAACCAAAAAACAGGATAGCGATTCCAATACCAACTACGCCCAGGGAGGAATAGCAGCCGTTGTATCTCCTGGTGATTCATTTGAAGAGCATATTCAGGACACTTTGAAAGCCGGTGACGGTTTGGCCAAAAGAGAAATAGTGCAAAAAGTAGTGGAAGCCGGTCCCAAATGCATTCAAGAATTACAGAAACTGGGAGTAAGGTTCAGTCTGAAAAACTCAAAAGAGTTTGATTTAGGCAAAGAGGGAGGACATTCTAAAAATAGAGTGGTGCATGTGGCAGACGCCACCGGAAGAGAGCTGGAGAGAGTTTTGCTGGAAAATGTCAGAAAGAAAAAAAATATAACTATTTTTGAAAACCACTTGGCCATTGACTTATTGACACAGCATCAGCGTAAAAAAAGGTCAAAGAAAAAGGAAAAAATTAAATGCTGGGGAGCTTATGTTCTGAATGTGAAGACCAATGAAGTAGAGAAATATCTGTCTAAAATCACTTTGATTGCTACCGGAGGTGCCGGCCGAATATATCTGCACACCACCAATCCGGAGATAGCCAGCGGTGACGGGGTGGCCATGGCTTATCGGGCCGGAGCGGAAATTGTCAATATGGAATTTTTTCAGTTTCATCCCACCTCGCTTTTCCATCCCCAGGGAAAATATTTTTTAATTTCGGAAACAATCCGAGGAGAAGGTGGAAAATTAAGGTTAAAATCCGGCGAAACTTTTATGGAAAAATATCACCCCTTGGGAGATTTAGCTCCCCGGGATGTAGTGGCTCGCGCCATTGATGCTGAATTAAAAAAGAGTGGTGATTCTTGTGTATATCTGGATATCACTTTTCTGGAGAAGGATTTTATTAAGCAGAGATTTCCTAACATTTATAATTACTGCCTGCCTTTGGGAATCGATATAACCAAACAATGGATTCCGGTAGTCCCCTCCGCTCATTATATGTGCGGGGGAATTCTGACCGAGGCAGAAGGGAGAACCGCCATAGAAAATCTTTATGCCTGCGGTGAAGCAGCTTATACCGGATTACATGGTGCCAACCGCTTAGCTTCCAATTCACTTTTGGAAGGTCTGGCGTTTGCCCGGTTTGCTTCACAAAGTGCTAAATGTGTGCCATCTAAACTCAAGCAGGAAACTTTTCCGGAATTTTATGACTGGTCCACAAGGGGAGTTTTTGACCAGAAAGAATGGGTGGTTTTGGCTCACGATAGAGAAGAATTGCAAAAAATTATGTGGGATTATGTGGGGATTGTGCGCTCTAATTCCCGTTTGAATAAAGCATTGAAGCGAATCGAAATTTTAAAAGAAGAAATCGAGGCATTCTACAAAGCTAACCCAGTCAGATACGATCTAATTCAACTGCGCAATATGGTAACAGTGGCTGAATTAGTGGTTCTCTCGGCCCTGAAAAGGAAAGAGTCTCGGGGTCTGCATTACACTTTAGATTATCCCAAAAAAGATGATAAAAAGTTCCTGAGAGATACTATTTTAAAAAAAGATTTGCCTTAAAAGAGATTTTAGCTTATATTTCTCAATGGAAACCATCTTAATTTTAGATTTCGGCTCGCAATACACCCAGCTCATTGCCCGCCGGGTCCGGGAGCAAAAAGTTTTCTGTGAAATCTTGCCGGGCAATATATCCCTTAAGTCATTTCCTAAAAACCTAAAAGGTATAATTCTTTCAGGAGGACCGTCCAGTGTTTTCGATCCGGGAGCACCCTTGGTTTCGGCTGAAATTTTTGATTTGAAAATGCCGGTTTTAGGTATTTGCTACGGTCTGCAGTTGATGGCTCATTTATTGGAGGGCAAAGTAGTCAAATCTCAAAGCCGGGAGTACGGCAAAGCGATTTTGCAAATTCAAAAGGATTCTGAACTGTTCCAAGACTGTCCCAAAACCTTCCAGGTCTGGATGAGCCACGGAGACTCGGTAGTTTCACTTCCTCCGGGGTTTGAGCCCTTGGCGAAAACCGAAAGCTTAAAATTCGCTGCCATAGAGAATAAAAAGAGAAACATATATGGAGTGCAATTTCATCCGGAAGTCGCCCATACCGAAAAGGGCCAGCAAATTTTGGAAAACTTTTTATTTAAAATTTGTAAATGTAAAGAGGACTGGACCACAGAAAGTTTTATTTCCAGCTCTGTCTCCAGAATCAAAGAAGAAGTGGGTAACCAGAAAATCATCTGTGCTGTTAGCGGAGGAGTGGATTCCACGGTCTGTGCGGCTTTGGTGAATCAAGGCGTGGGAAAGAATTTGCACGGTATTTTTGTGGACAACGGCTTGTTGAGAAAAGATGAAGCCAAAGAAGTTTTAGAAACATTTGAAAAGTTCAATTTGAATATTCAGTTGGTAGA
>JBIOYE010000179.1:0-5006 GCA_044870015.1 Candidatus Zixiibacteriota bacterium | reverse complement strand
AGCCACTAAAGTCGGGGATGAGACTTTCTTAGCCCAAGTTATAAAATTGATTCAGGAAGCCCAGGGTTCCAAAGCCCCTATCCAAAAATTGGCGGATAAAATCGCCGGAATTTTTGTCCCTATAGTTATTGTAATTGCGATTTTGACATTTATAATATGGTATTTTATCGGACCAGCACCGCAACTAAATTTTGCGCTTTTGACTTTTGTAGCGGTTTTGATCATTGCCTGCCCCTGTGCTTTGGGATTGGCTACACCTACCGCTATAATGGTGGGCACTGGCAAGGGAGCCGAATTAGGGGTTTTAATCAAAGATGCGGAGGCACTGGAATCCTTACCCAAGATTAACACTTTTGTTTTTGACAAGACCGGCACCTTGACCAGAGGTGAACCCAAAGTATTCCAAATTGTTTCATTAAATGACTTATCGGTGGAAGAAATTTTGTTTTATTCAGCTTCGGCAGAAAGAGGCTCCGAGCACCCCATTTCCAAAGCTCTTCTGGAAGAGGCCCAAAAAAGAAACATAAAATTGACCAATCCCCAAAATTTCCAAGCAGTCCCGGGCCATGGTGTCAGAACAGAAATTGAGGGAAAAGAAATTTTATTGGGAAACTTAAAATTAATGCAAGAAAATAATATATCCACTGCAAGTCTGCAAAAGCATCAGGAAGAAATCTCCGGTCAGGGAGCTACTACCTTATTTTTGGCAGTTGATGATAAACCAGCCGGAGTCATTGGAATCAAAGATACTTTGAAAACCAATTCCAAGGAAGTGGTGCAGACTCTGAAAAATATGGGCTTGGAAGTGATTATGATTACCGGGGATAATCAAAAAGCCGCTTTGGCAATCGCCCAGGAAGCTGTCATAGACAAGGTTCTGGCTGAAGTCCTGCCGGCTGACAAAGCTAATGAAATTAAAAAATTACAAGCCCAAGGTAAAAAAGTGGCTATGGTGGGTGACGGCATCAACGATGCCCCGGCTCTGGTACAGGCAGATGTGGGGATTGCTTTGGGAACCGGGACGGATGTGGCGATTGAGTCGGCGGATATTTCTTTGGTGAGAGAAGACCTGTCAGGTTTGGTTTCAGCTCTAAAATTAGCTCATAAAACTATGAATACTATTAAATGGAACCTGTTCTGGGCTTTTATTTATAATATTATCGGGATTCCGATTGCAGCCGGTGTTTTATACCCGGCTTTTCATACCCTTCTGTCTCCTATGATAGCCAGCGGGGCTATGGCTTTCAGCTCGGTTTTTGTGGTTACTAATTCTTTGAGGTTGAGGAAATTTAAATAACCAAGAAACCCCTAACTTCAGTTAGGGGAGTTTCACATAATTGTTCTGATAGCCCCACATTTAAATGTGGGGCAAGAAAAAATTCCAAGCTTTGAATCTCCCCCGCTTAAAAGCGGGGGTTTCCTACTAACCCATCCCTTTTTATGGTGAGCCCGCCAAAGGCGGGAACCAACCCTTCCCTTAAAGGAGAGGGGACAATTAATTAAAAGCAAACCTGATATTCTTATGCGGTCTCCAGGCCGGAGAGATAATATTGTTTTGCTTAAAACCAGACACCAGTCTGCCCCAGGTCACCGAAAACTCCCCATACTTATCATTAATTTTATCCATGGCATAGATTAAATTTTCCCTCCTATTCTCTTCCGGCATCAAACTCAACTGTGAAGAACCACAAATCAGATTAGAGACCGAAACTCCCAATAATCTCACTCCAATCCCCTCTACATTGAATTTGTCCAAAATTTTCAAAGCGGTCTGATAAATTTCCACCCCCTCATCCAAAAATTTTGTAATCGTTACCTGCTGTCCGAAAGTAGTAAAATCCGGAATTCTGATAATCAGATGAACCGTCTTTCCCTTATAATTCCCCTTTCTCAAGCGGCGAGCCACCTGTTCGGAAAGCTGCAAAAGATATTTTTTAGCCAATTCTCTATCAAAAGTATCTTTTGGCAGAGTAAAAGAATGCCCTACCGATTTGGCCGGCTCGATATAATCATAAGGTCTTACCTCCGAATCATCCATCCCACAAGCCATATCGTGTAGATGTAATCCCACAATTCCATACATCCTTTGTAAAATTTCTGTCGGAAAGCGAGCCAGCTGTCCACAGGTGTAAACTCCTAACTTATTTAATTTCTCTGTAATTCTGGGACCGATGCCACAAATCTCCTCAATTGGCAAATTCTCCAAAACCTGTTGAATTTTCTCCGGCTCTATGATGACCAAGCCATCCGGCTTTTTCAAATGACTTCCTAACTTGGCCAAAAGTTTGTTGGGACCGATGCCGATTGAGCAGGTTATATCTAATTCCTCCCTGATTCTCTTTTTAATTTTCAAAGCTATCTCTTTACCGGAACCGAAGAGTCGCTGGCAACCGCTTATATCTAAAAAACATTCATCTATGGAGAAAATCTCTACCAGAGGGGTAAACTGAATAAAAAGTTTCTGTAAATGATTAGAAACTTCTACATAGTTGGCCGGATTGCATTCGACAATAATTGGATTTTTACATAGTTTTTTAGCCTCCCAAAGATTCATTCCGGTTTTAACCCCATAAGCCCGGGCTTCATAAGAGGGTGATATAATCACGGTTCGACCCTTAGGATTCCCGCACACCAGAACCGGCTTTCCTTTCAGATGAGGATTAGTCCTTTGCTCTACTGCCGCAAAGAAAGCATTCATATCCAAGTGTAGAATGGTTCTGTTATCCATCAGAATATTTTTTACCTTAAAAGCTGATAACTGATTTTTCGTTTCGGTAGCCGCAGACTTTAGTCTGCGCTTTAGATTCCGCAACCTAAAGGTTGCGCCTACCAGCTTTAGTCTCACTCCTTCCCTCTTCTACCAAGAGAGAACCCGTTCCCCCTCCTGTAAGGGGAGGGCTAGGGTGGGGTCAGTAAGTAGCGGTCGGACTCGTCCTGAGCTATGTCGAAGGACTTATCCGACCATTATTTGACGTGCGATAAATCGCACCGCTACGAACCAATCTCTACCATTCTTTCCAGGTCTGTTTAATATTCCAGGAGCATTTTTCTTCGTCATAGCAGATTTCAAAAAAATTATCATCCTTATCAATAATTCCGAAATGATGCCATTTATATTTCCCCACCGGGGCCGACCAATGACTGGTTACTTTGGAAATTTTATACACCCTACTTTTCCACTTGAAAGAAATCGGCTTAATCTTCCCTTTTTGGAAAACAGCCAGGACTTCTATCGGCTCGCCAAGCGCTTGATACATAATAAGATACGGGTGTTAGCTGTTTTTTTTGAAAATTTCTCTTGACAAAATGAACATCCGTTCACTATTATATACCGTGCTAAGCAATATGTCAAGAGAAAAAAATAAAAAAAGAGGCAATGCCTCAAAAGAGGAGGGATAAATGCTCGAAGAATTAACCTTCAGGCAAAAAGAGATTTTAAATTTTATCTCCCAAGCCATTCAGGATAAAGGGTATCCGCCTACCTTAAGAGAAATTGGGAAAAAATTTAAAATTGCCTCTACTAACGGAGTTCATACTACTCTGGAAACTCTGGAGAAAAAAGGTTACATCAAAAGACAGCCTTTACTTTCCAGAGGTATCGAGCTTATGCAAAATATCAGAGCTAACTTTACCTTGATTCCGGTACTCGGCAGAATTGCCGCCGGGCTTCCTATTTTAGCAGTGGAAAATATTGAAACCCACTTAGCGGTGGATAAAACTTTTCTGCCATCTGGCGAGATTTTCTCATTGAAGGTGGTGGGTGAAAGCATGAAAGACGCCGGAATTCTAGATGGGGATTATGTTTTAGCCCGCAGGCAGGAGACAGCCGAAAAAGGGGATATTGTGGTGGCTGTGATTGGTGAGGAAGCTACGGTTAAGACTTATGTCCCCTTGAAGAACATGATAAGATTAGAGCCGGCCAATCCGGATTTTGAACCGATTATTGTGGATAGAAAAACCCCTGGGTTTTTCATCGCCGGTAAAGTTATGGGCTTGATGAGAAAGATGTAAACTACCCTGTCCAAAATATTCTAAAACTTGAGTTGAAGTTGAAGCTGTGGGGTACCGTTAGACATTTCAAAACCAAATGTAATATTGGATTTTTTCTTTTGATGAAATTTAGTCAGAGTAGTTCCCACATACCAGCCAATGGCTGAGCCTACCAAAACGTCCGAAGTAAAGTGAACGTTGTCATTTAACCGTGACCAAGCCACCGAGCTGGCAGCTGAATAGACCAGAATTTTCACCCACCACTTGGGATATTGATGTGTAATCACGGAAGAAAAAGCAAAAGCCGTGGCGGCATGTCCGGAAGGGAAAGAAAGGGAGTTTTGGCCGGGTGAAAAATCCAGCATTTTAAAAAAATAAGCCCCCTTATTTCCGCTAGGTCTTTCTCTGCCTGTAATATATTTTAGTGAAATAACCATCGCCTGAGTAAATAGAATCGATTTGAAACCCAGATAAGCCGTATCTTTGGCTTTTTGATCTTTAAAAACCAAGCCCTTCAGATAAATTCCACCCAAAAGGAAATTAGGTAATTTATCACCGTAGGGACGTACAAAATCAGAAAAATTATCAGTGGATGAATTACGGTTTTTCTGAGATAGCTCAGCCAGCTCATCATCCAAAAGATATATGGTAACACCTGCGGCTAAGAAAATGGCAGTGTGCAGTTTGGCCCTTTTACCAAGATGAAAAGGGGTGGTTACAAGCTTCTTTCCATCCTGATAAAAATCTTTTACCAAAAAGTCCAAGATATTGGAATTCTTTTTATCTTCAGCTATGCTGATTTGAGGAGTAGAACAAAACCACAAAAAGAGTATCACCAAAAAATCGGTTGACTTGAAAAAAGCTTTTTTAGGAAAATTCAACTAAGAAAAATTTAAATTTTTCTGGAGCGGGATTTTTTTCTGATTCGATATCTGGGCTTCGATTCCGCCACTTTAGAATATGTGCACCAGTAAACTTGCTGCATTTTCTCCAGGATATTCTGCATCTTTTCTTTC
>JBIOYE010000178.1:0-12054 GCA_044870015.1 Candidatus Zixiibacteriota bacterium | reverse complement strand
GCCAGAGTTTTAGAAGTGGAATTCGACTCGGACGGCAAAGCCATAGTCCCCCGAGCCAACGTGGAGATGCTGGAAGAATAAGATTTTGCTTGACTTATTTTTTCAAATGAGCTAAATTTCCAGTCGTTTTAGGGTGATTTTAGGAATGTGGTAGTTCTTTCCCTTACGGGATGGTGTAACTATAATTATAAATCAAGGAAGGTAGATGCCTTTCTGTCCAGAACTGGAAGGGAGATATTCGCCAACAAGGTTGGTTTGGTTTATCTCCTTTTTTATTTTATCAATTTTTCCTGTTGTAGCTTTTCCCCAAGACACTCCTCAACCGGCTAAGGAAGTCCTGGCCTTCGACACCCCCAGTGATGCCGGCAAAAGCATAACCGTCCAGTGGCAACTTTCCCCGGATGACGGAGCCGGCTTAAATAATGTGATAATGTATGAAATATTACGCTCCGCCTCCCCGGAGGCCGAATACACCAAAGTGGGGGATTCTCCCCGTGGAACTACCGAATACGTGGATAGCTCCGCCAAAGGCAAGATTCCCTATTACTACAAAATCAGAGCTATAAGTAAGACCGGTTTTTCGGATTCCCCTCCCAGTACAGCAGCGGTTGCCTCAGCACAATGGTTCGTGAAGGAAAGAGAAAATGCTTTAATTTTAGTTTTAGTTCTTTCTTTGGGAATAATTTATTTCATCTACCGAGCCGGTAAGGGGAAAGAGATGTTTGTAAGAAAAATAGCGGGCTTGGAAGCGGTGGATGAGGCGATCGGCCGGGCCACTGAAATGGGAAAAAAAATTTTCTACATCCCCGGCATTTACGATATGGATTCCATGCAGACCGTAGCGTCAGTAACCATTTTAGGCCATGTGGCTAAAAGGGTAGCCGAATATGAAGCTAAATTAGAAGTGCCCAACTGTTACTCGTTGGTAATGGTGGCTTGCCGAGAGACAGTGAAGCAAGCTTACTTAAATGCCGGGAAGCCGGATAATTATACAGACGACATGATTTACTACCTGACCCAGGACCAGTTCGGTTATACGGCCGCTGTCAGCGGTCTTTTTGTGAGAGAAAAACCGGCCGCCATATTTTTAATGGGACACTTTTTTGCCGAATCTTTAGTCCTGGCTGAAACCGGAAATTCAGTGGGAGCCATTCAGATTGCCGGCACAGCCCAACCGGCCCAACTGCCATTTTTCGTAGCCGCCTGCGACTACACTCTGATTGGAGAAGAGCTTTTTGCGGCCAGCGCTTATTTATCCAGAAATCCCAAACTGCTAGGAAGTTTAAAGGGGCAAGATTTCGGAAAATTTTTAATGATGATTGCCATAATTTTGGGTTCTCTTTTGGAAACCTTCGGGATTTTCCATCTGGCCAGGTGGTTTACTTATCAATAGAGGAGATAGATGAGAAGAGAAATACCGATTTTGATTGCCATCGTAGTAGGGTTTGTCTACGTCATTCAGTTCTTCATTCCTCATCCTCCTCTGAATAAATTTCAGGACTGGGGGAATGACTGGATTCAAATTATTGCCGGATTTGCCATCGTCTTGGGGGTTTTAAATTTGCTCAAAGTCAGTTTGGAAAAAATTTATAAAAAAACCAAAGACTGGGGTTATGCCGTTATCATAATTGCGGGATTTTTAGTAATGACTTTTGCTGGTTTGTACGGCGGCAGAAATTACCAGAACCCGGGCACCTCATTTTATTATCTTTTCTTCAATATCTTTTTCCCTTTGAACTCCACTATGTTTGCCATCTTGGGATTTTTTGTGGCCAGCGCGGCTTATCGGGCGTTCCGGGCCCGCAATAAAGAAGCCACTTTGCTTTTGGTGGCGGCCTTTCTTTTGATGCTGGGTCGGACCCCTCTGGGAGATTATCTCTCCGGTTGGCTTCCCCATAGCTGGCAGTTAAAATATATCGCCAATTGGATAATGGATTTTCCCCAGACCGCCGGACAAAGAGCCATCATGATTGGAATTGCTTTGGGGATTATTTCCACTTCGCTTAGAGTAATCACCGGTTTAGAAAGAACTTTCGTGGGAGGAGAATAAGTGGAATTTTGGCAGAAACTTTTGGCTATTGACCGGCGCCTAATTTTTGTATTTGTGGCTCTGGCTATTACCGTTCCGCTTTTCATGAGCGCTCCTCAAGGATTTTTAGATAAAATAGACATCCCATCTTCGGTTCAGTCACTTTACGACTATGTGGAAAAACTCCCTCCTGGCTCAAAAGTTATGGTTTCCTTTGATTACGATCCTCCCACCACTCCGGAACTGCAGCCCATGGCGGTCTCTTTTTTGAAACATTGTTTTCTGAAAGATTTAAAAGTAATCATGATCGGACTTTGGCCCCAGGGTCCAGTCCAAGCCCAATTTGCCATGGATCGGGAAATTTTAATAGACGATAAAATCAAAGCTAAGAATTTAAAATACGGAGAGGATTACGTTAATTTGGGTTTTCAGGCCGGCAATGAATTTGTGATTCTGCGCATGGGGACCGATATCAAGGCCGCTTTCCCCATAGATTACTTCGGCACCCGCACCAAAGAGCTGCCTTTAATGAAAGATGTCAAAAATTTTGACAACATCAGATTAATTTACAATCTTTCGGCCGGCTACCCCGGGACTTACGAATGGGTAATCTTTGCCGGGGACCGTTTTGGAGTAAAAATAGCCGGCGGGAACACCGCAGTCCAATACCCTCTGAATTCCCCTTATGTGCAAACCGGACAACTGGTGGGACTTTTAGGAGGAATGGCCGGAGCAGCTGGTTATGAAAAAGTGTCCGGCTATTTTGGCAAAGCTACTAAGTATATGCTTTCTCAAGCGATTTCGCATGCCATGGTAGTTTTCTTTATCATCTTAGGAAACCTAGCTTACTTTATAACCCGAAGGAGAAAAGTTTAATGGAATCAATTTTCAACCCCGGAAATTTAATCGGGGCTTTTTTGACCCTAGGAATTATCTCTTTTCTCTATAAAGATAACCCCTGGTACAAGTTCTGCGAAGCTCTGTTTGTGGGAATTTCAGCTGGCTATTGGTTCTGCACGGTTTTTTGGTCTCAATTCATGGCCAAATTATGGGATAATGTCTTACCCGCCACTGGACAACCTAGGCCGGAATATTGGTATATGTACTTAGTCGGTGGAGCCTTAGGATTTATGATGCTTTTGAGACTGGTTCCCAAAATCAGCTGGTTTTCACGCTGGGCTCTGGCTTTTGTGGTGGGGGGAACCTCTGGAGCTTATATAATTGGTTACGCTTTGTCCAACGGGATGAAACAGGTTAAAAGCACCATTTTACCCCTATGGGTTTCCGGAAATTTAAATGCCACGATTGGAAATATTATTTTAGTAGTGGGAACTTTTTGCGGTTTGGTTTATTTTTTCTTTTCTAAAGAGCAAAAAGGGACTTATGGAAAGATTGCCAAATTGGGAATTTTCTTTTTGATGATTACTTTCGGGGCCTCCTTTGGTTACACGGTTATGGCACGTATGTCACTTTTAATCGGAAGGATGGATTTTCTGTTCGGGACCTGGTTGGGATTGATTAAATAAAATTATATGAACAAAAAAAGAAATGGTTTGATTATAATTACAACTTTAATCCTGCTCCATCTATTTGCATCACTCCTCTTGGCCCAGGAAGCTACCACCACTCCCGCTGCTCCTGCTTTTGATTCTCACTGGTTTGACCCGAATCGCTTCAATGTTTTGATAACTTTGGCCATCGTGTTGGGAGCCATTTTATGGTTCATCTCCCGTGCCAAAAAAGGGAAATCTTTATTCATTCGCAGAATCGCCGGTTTGGATGCCATCGAAGAAGCGGTGGGCCGGGCTACAGAAATGGGAAAATCGGTTTTATACATTCCCGGCATTCATGACATGCAGGACATACAGACCGTGGCCAGCATGATTATCTTAGGAAACGTAGCTAAGACCATTGCCAGCTACGATATCCCGTTAATCGTGCCGATTCGACAACCTTTCGTGGTGCCGGTGGCCGAAGAGGCGGTCCGGCAGGGTTACTTAGCAGTAGGAAGACCGGATGCTTTCATGAAAGACAATATCAGATTTATTTCAGATGAGCAGTTTGCCTATGCGGCGGCGGTCAGTGGAATTATGTTAAGAGAGAGACCGGCGGCCAATTTACTCTTGGGTTCTTTTTATGCCGAATCTTTGCTCTTAGCGGAAACCGGCGCTTCCACCGGTGCCATTCAGGTGGCAGGTACCGCCAATATTCATCAGCTCCCTTTCTTTGTAGTGGCCTGCGATTATACTTTAATCGGAGAAGAGCTTTTTGCCGCCAGCGCCTACTTATCCAGAGAGCCGAAACTTCTGGGTTCGCTGAAAGGCTCTGATTTGGCTAAGGCATTGATTGTTTTGGTTATTATAATAGGGACGATTTTAGAAACTATAGGTGTTAAATGGTTTACCAAACTTTTTGTAGTGCAATGAAGGATAGAAAATGAGAAAAGAAGTTCCTTTAATAATCACATTTTTAGCCGGAACATTTTTCATCGCGGATTATTTCATACCCCACACCGGTTTTTCCAATGTCGCGGCAGATGTCAACGGCTGGGCTATAATTGTAATAGCTGCGTCCTATATCTTAGGGGTTTTGAATATTCTGCGGATTAATTACGGCAGAGTTGCCAAAAGGGAAAAAGACTGGATTTTGAAATTGATTCTGGTCGTCTGTATGTTCTTCATGCTGGGAGCGGGAATCTTCGGGGGAATCACCGAAGGGACTCTTTTTGACTGGTTCTTCGTCAACACCTTCACCCCCATGCAAGCCACCATGTTTGCTCTCTTGGCTTTTTTCATCGCTTCAGCCGCCTTCCGGGCCTTCAGAGTCAGAACCGTGCAGGCGGCCTTATTAGCCATCACCGCGGTTTTGGTGATGATTGGCAGAGTGCCCATAGGAGAAACAATCTGGAAGAGCTTTCCGGATTTTACCGAATGGATAATGAATGTCCCCCAGCTGGCCGGCAAAAGAGCCATTTTAATCGGGGCGGCTTTGGGTGCCATCGCCACCGGCTTGAAAGTTATAACCGGTTTAGAACGAACTTATATGGGGCAGGATTAAGATGCGTAAATTTTTCGAATTCATAAACCAATTGGATCGCAGAGTTATTTTTATCTTTGTAGCCCTGGCCATTATCCTACCTTTACTTTTCCCTTTGAATATCAAATTCACCGTTACCGAGCCGGTCAGGGGTTTTTATGAGGCCATTGATAAAGTCCCGAATGGAAGCAAAGTACTTTTTGCCTGTGATTTTGAACCGGGTTCCCTGCCGGAGCTTTATCCTATGACCTATGCGGCTTTAGAGCAGATGCTAAAAAAAGACCTCAAGATAATCGCCCTGTCTTTGTGGCCGGCCGGACCTCCTCTGGCAGAAAAAGCTTTGACTGATATGGCTGAAAAGGAATTCAAAAAGAAGTACGGAGTAGATTATGTCAATCTGGGCTTCAAAGAGGGAAGGGAAGTGGTCATGGTCTCCATGGGAAGCTCCATTCCCAATACTTTTCCCCAGGATTACCGGGGCACTAAAGTCTCCCAGATTCCGATTATGCAGGGTGTCAACAATTTCAAAGATGTCAAACTGATTGTAAATATATCGGCCGGTTACCCGGGGACCAAAGAATGGGTGCAACAGGTTCAAGCCCGTTACAATATTGGTCTGGTCTCCGGCTGCACCGCTGTTTCGGCTCCCGAGTATTATCCTTACTATCAATCCAAACAACTTTTGGGACTTCTGGGCGGCATGAAAGGTGCGGCCGAATATGAATTACTGGTTGGAAGGAGCGGTTTAGGCCGCAGAGGGATGGATGCTCAATCGATGGCGCATGTGATTATATTTCTCTTCATCCTGTTAGGGAATTTGGCCTATTTTTCTTTAAAGAAGAAAGCCTAATATGACATATGAAATTTTAGGGGTCTGGGTTGCGGCATTTTTCACTTTATGTATTTTCTCCTTTTTATACCGGGATAATTTCTTTTATAAACTGGCGGAACATATTTTTGTAGGTATTTCGGCCGGCTACGGAGTGGCTTTGCAATGGCAAAATGTTCTTTTGCCCAATTTAATCGGGCCCCTGTTCTTTGGGTCCAAGCCCTTATTTGATAAGGAAAGACTCCTTCTAATTATTCCTTTTATCTTGAGTTCCTTGCTCTTTACCCGACTTTTTGCCAAAATCTCCTGGCTTTCGCGCTGGGCTCTGGCGCTATTAATTGGAATTTTTTCCGGCGCGGCCATTATCGGTTTTGCTTCCGGGGATTTAATTCTGCAGATAAATGCCAACCTTTTACCGCTAAAAACCAACTCTTTTTTGACGACCTTTAACAATTTTATCCTGACCTTTGGTCTGATTACCTGTCTGCTTTACTTCTTCTTCTCCAAAGAGCATAAGGGAGGTTTTGGATTTATCGCCAGAATCGGAATCTACTTTTTGATGATTTCCTTCGGGGCTTCTTTCGGCTATACGGTGATGTCCCGTATGTCGCTTCTAATCGGAAGGGTTTATTTTATCTTCGGGCAGTGGCTGGGGATAATCCAATAATTTTGTTCCCTCTCCTCTTAGGGGAGGGTTAGGGAGGGGTTTTTGTGTAGCGGTCGGATTCATCCGACTTAATTTTTGAGGTGCGATAAATCGCACCGCTACAGAGGAAAAGAGTTGATTTCATAATGAATGATTTGGCTGGAAATCCTTCAGTGTTTTTTTGTCAAACTCTCTCCTTTTTGTGGTTCATACAGAAGGGGGGTTAGGGTGGGTTTATCTTAGTATAAACATTAAACCAGCCTGCTAAACTTCCAGAGGGACTTCTTCGGTTTCTTCAGAGATTAGTTTCTTCTTAGATTTTACTTTTGCTTCAGTAATTTCTTTTGGCTGGAAATAATCCTGCAAAGCTTTGACTTCCAGTCCTCCGTTGACTGACTCTTTCTTTAGCTTTTCGATGGCGTTGATAGCCGCATAAGCACCCCATAGAGTCGTAATGCAGGGGATGGAAAGCTCAATAGCGGTTCTGCGGATAATGTAGCTGTCTTTTTGCGGATACTCACCTGAAGGAGTGTTTATCACTAGACCTATTTCTTTATTTTTCATTCGGTCGATAACATTGGGTCTTCCCTCATGCACTTTGGAAATCTCCTCCACCACAATCCCGGAATTCTTCAAAACCTTGGCCGTTCCTCTGGTAGCAATCAGTTTAAATCCCAAATCCGAAAGCTCCTTAGCCAAATAGACCACATTTCTTTTATCTTTATTTTTGACGGAGATGAAAACCGTTCCGGATATTGGCAGACACTGATTTCCTAGGGTAAAACCTTTGGCAAGTGCCTTTCCCAAATCAGCATCAATTCCCATCGCTTCGCCGGTGGACTGCATTTTGGGTCCCAAGACAAAGTCCACACCAGGGAATTTAATGAAAGGAAAGACCGGCATTTTGACCGAGAAATGCTTTATTTTGGGTAATTCTTCAGGCAAAATCTGTTTTAATTTTTTTCCCACCGAAATTTTGGCTGCCAGCTGGGCCAATGGGATTCCTATGGCTTTGGAGACAAAAGGAACGGTCCGGCTGGCTCGGGGATTTACTTCCAAGACATACACCTCTTCATCTTTGAGAGCAAATTGGATATTGAGTAAGCCTTTTACTTTCAAAGCCAAGGCAATTTTCTTAGTCTGTTCCTCTATTTTTTTAATCACATCCTCAGAAAGGGAAAAAGCCGGTAAAACACAGGCCGAATCCCCGGAGTGAATCCCGGCTTCTTCAATATGCTCCATAATTCCTGCCACAAAAACCTCCTCACCGTCCGAAACCGCATCCACATCCACTTCCACCGCCTCTTCCAAAAATTTATCAATCAAAAGCGGCAACTTTTTATCCAGAGCAAAGGCCTTATGCACATATTCTTTCAGTTTCTCTTCGGTATAAACCAGTTGCATGGCCTGACCCCCCAGAACATAAGAGGGTCGGACCAGAACTGGATAGCCGATTTTTTGGGCAATCTGGATGGCTTCGGATTCCATTCTGGCTATTCCTCCGGGTGGTTGTAACAGATCAAGTATTCTTAAAAGCTGGCTGAATTTTTCCCGGTCTTCGGCCATATCAATCGAAGCCGGAGTTGTCCCTAAAATTTTCACTCCATTTTTTTCCAAAGGAACCGCAAGTTTTAAAGGGGTCTGACCGCCGAATTGAATCAAAGTACCCCAGGGACGTTCTTTTTCAATAATATTCAAAACATCTTCCAAAGTTAAGGGCTCAAAATAAAGTTTGTCGGAAATATCGTAATCAGTGGAAACCGTTTCGGGATTGCAGTTTATCATTATGGTCTTAATCCCTTCCTGCCTTAGAGCCAGACAGGCCTGCACACAGGCGTAATCAAATTCAATTCCCTGTCCGATGCGGTTAGGTCCGCTACCCAGTATCACCACTTTCTTTTGTTTCTTATCTAAAACTGTCTCATCCTCATTTTCGTAGGCGCAGTAAAAGTAAGGAGTAAAAGCCTCAAATTCTCCGGCGCAGGTATCCACGGTTTTTACCATCGCTTTGATATTTAGAGTTTCACGTCGTTTTCTGACCCAATCCTCGGTCTTATTCCACAATAGAGCCAGCTGTTTGTCGGAAAATCCGAATTTTTTGGCTTGCAGAAATAACTCCTTGGGGATTTCTCTTTTGGGCTTGCGGAACAGATCGATTTCTTCCTTGTATTCCTGTAATATATTTTCCAATTCCACCATCTGCTGAATCTGGTGCAAAAACCATCTGTCGATTTTGGTCAGACGATACAATTCGTTGAGACTCATTCCAACTTTGAATGCGTTCTTCAATTGAAAAACCCGTTCGAAGCTATGGGCTTTTAATTTTTGGACAATCTGCTCTCTGGTTAATCCTGTATCAGAGTTTTTATCACTCAAACCGATATATCCGGCTTCCAGAGCCCTTAAAGATTTTTGCAGTGCCTCTTTGAAGGTCCGACCGAAAGCCATGGACTCACCCACTGATTTCATCTGAGTGGTCAAAGAGCTGTCCGCTTCCGGGAATTTTTCGAAATCAAAGCGGGGGGCCTTAACCACCACATAATCAATAGAGGGTTCGAAGCAGGCCGGGGTCTTTTTGGTGATATCATTGGGAATTTCATCCAGAGTGAATCCGACCGCCAGTTTGGCGGCTATTTTGGCTATCGGAAAACCGGTGGCTTTGCTGGCTAAAGCTGAGCTTCTAGAAACTCTGGGATTCATCTCGATTACTACCATTCTTCCGGTTTCCGGCTGAATGGCAAACTGAATATTAGAGCCGCCGGTTTCCACTCCCACTTTTCTCATAATCGAAATAGCCGCATTCCGCATCTTTTGATATTCTTTGTCAGTCAGGGTTTGGGCCGGTGCTACTGTTATGCTATCCCCGGTATGAACTCCCATGGGGTCGAAATTTTCGATGGAGCAGACAATCACCACATTGTCATTTATATCCCGCATCACTTCCAATTCAAACTCTTTCCAGCCCAGAACCGATTCTTCTATTAAAACCGATTTGACCGGCGATTGCTCCAAACCGCTTGAGACAATTTGTTGTAGCTCTTCTAAATTATAAGCCACTCCACCGCCGGCTCCTCCTAAAGTAAAGCTGGGTCTGACCACCACCGGGAAGCCAATTTTTTTAGCTAAACTTTCAGCTTGTTTGACAGTAAGAACCAGACCTGATTTCGGTACTTCCAGATGGATTTCCTGCATGGCCTGTTTGAAAAGTAATCTGTCTTCGCAAATCTTTATGGTTTCATATCTAGCGCCGATTAACTCCACCTGATATTTTTCCAAGATTTTCTGTTCGGCTAAAGCCATGGCTAAATTCAAACCGGTCTGACCTCCCAAAGTGGGTAGAAGCGCTTGAGGTCGTTCTTTAGCAATTATTTTTTCTACATAAAAAGGGGTCAAGGGCTCTAGATAAGTCCTATCTGCTGTATCCGGGTCAGTCATTATGGTAGCCGGGTTGTTGTTGACCAGAATAATCTTGTAACCTTCTTCTCTAAGTGCTTTACAGGCCTGGGTGCCGGAGTAATCAAATTCACAGGCCTGACCGATTACAATCGGCCCGGAGCCGATGATTAAGATTTTTTCTATATCTTTTCTTTTGGGCATCTAGTTTCTAAATTTATGATTATGCCACTTTTCCATCAGCTGCACAAAATTTTCAAACAGATAATCGGCATCATGCGGACCGGGAGAGGCCTCCGGATGATACTGCACCGAAAAGACAGGATATTCCGTATGCCGCATTCCTTCGACGGTTCCATCGTTCAGATTTAAATGAGTAATGTCCAATCCGGTATTTTTCAAAGAATTCTCCTCAACAGCGAAACCATGATTATGAGAAGTAATCTCGATTTTACCGGTCAATAGATTTTTCACCGGATGATTGGCTCCATGATGGCCGAATTTTAACTTATAGGTTTTGGCTCCCAATGCCAAAGCCAAAATCTGATGCCCTAAGCAGATTCCAAAAATCGGCTTTAATCCAATTAATCTTTCCACCGCTTTGATAGCATATTTTACCGCTTCCGGGTCGCCGGGCCCGTTGGATAAAAAAATCCCGTCCGGATTCTGGGCAATCACCTGTTCGGCTTTGGTTTTAGCCGGCACAACTTTTACTTCACAGTTATATGAGGAAAGCTTTCTTAAGATATTGTACTTTATTCCATAATCATAAGCGATGACTTTGTATTTTTTATGATGATTGTGATTTCCGTTTTTGTGTTTCCAGAAATATTCAGCCTGCGAGGAAACTTCTACTACCAAATCTCTGCCAATCAAACCCGGGGAGGCCTTGGCTTTTCTTATCAGGGAATATTTGTCGAAATCAATTGTAGAAATAATCCCCTTTTTGGCCCCAAAGTCTCTAATATGCTTGGTTAAAGCGCGAGTATCAATTTCAGAAATTCCGACTATATTATATTTCTTAAAAAATTGTTCAAGCGAAGATTGTGAACGCCAATTGGAAGGGTAGCTGCATTCTTCCCGTACCACAAAGCCGGAGACAAAAGGCCGACGGGATTCGAAATCTTCCTGATTTAAGCCGTAATTTCCAATCAAAGGATAGGTCATCACCACAATTTGACCTTGATAGGAGGGGTCGGTCAAAATCTCCTGATAACCCATCATGGAGGTGTTGAAGATCACCTCCCCGCAACTCTCCCCCTGAACTCCAAATGATTTACCCTCAAAAACTTTTCCATCTTCTAAAGCTAAGAGGGCTCTCATCTAGTCCGATTTTGAGCCAAAATATAACCGGATTTGGAAAAAAGTCAATAAAATTTTTAAATTTTATTTTGGTTTAATTTCCTCCCGGTCTGATAAAAAAATTTTAATAAGACACACATAATCAGAGCTAAACCGAAAGTGCAAACAATGGTAGCTCCGGTGGGCAAATCTATGAGATAAGATAAGGCAATTCCTAGGATGCTAACCAAAGTGCTTAAACCCCAACCGATTATCAAACGATAACCGATTTTGTCGGCAAAAAGCATGGCGCAAACCGAAGGGACGATCAAAAAAGAAAAAACCAAAAGAACCCCGGCAATGGAGACTGAATAAGTGACCACCAGACCAAAAGAAAGATAGAACAAAAAATCCCACAGAGGAATGGAAACCTTTTTTTCTAAAGCTTGAGGGAGGTTGGTGGAGATTAAAATAAAATTTCTTCTGAAAACCCAATGGAAGACCCCAATCAATGAGTAGATGATAAAAATCTTGATAATTTCAGGCCAGGAAACGGTCAATATATTTCCCACCAACATATCCTTCAAATGTTCAGTTCCTTCCGGAGCCTGACTCATAGCTAAAATGGATGCGGCAGCGCTGATTACATAGGCAATTCCGATAAAAGCTTCCTGGGGAATTTTGCTCTTGGTTCTGCGGGTGAGAGTAAAAATCAAAGCCCCCATAAGGGTAAAGCCCAAAGACCACCAGAAACTGGCAGAAGTATGTAATCCATAGCCCAGATGGCTGCTTTAGGGGTGACGATTGGTTTTCTTCTGGGCTATGGATTACATACTTCTG
>JBIOYE010000177.1:0-20000 GCA_044870015.1 Candidatus Zixiibacteriota bacterium | reverse complement strand
CCTCAAAGTTGTTTGTGCTATCATAGATGTGGCGTAAAGAAAATCTTCGACCGCCACGATGGCTTTAGAAGCATCAATTACTCTGAAATATATTACCGCGTTGACCTTGACCGTGACATTATCTTTGGTAATTACATCCTGAGCCGGAACGTCCATGGTAACCACTCTCAAGCTGACCTTTACCATTCTATCTACCACCGGAATCAGTAAAATTAAGCCAGGACCTTTGGCGCCGATTAATCTTCCTAACCTGAAAATGATTCCTCTTTCATATTCTCTCAGAATTCGAATCGCATTGGCTAAAATAAATAACCCGATGATTATGACAGTCAGAAAAGCCGGTGTAAGCATCAAGCCTCCTTGAGTAAGCCCTACTCTTTTAGGTTAATGAATCTGTTCATCGATAATTTTTAAGCCTTGACCACTTTTAGAGTCAAATTCTCCACCCCTACAACTTTTACTTTTTGGCCTTGTTCAATAGGGGAGTCGCTGTAAGCGTTCCACAGTTCCCCCTGGATGAAAACAAGACCATCCGGGTCAATTCGGGAGCGGGCTAAACCGATTTCTCCCAATAGACCTTTATCGCCGGTAGTGGGTTTTCTTCTTTGGGCTTTTAGCCCCAGACCTACAGCAAAAATAAAAAATGATGCTACGGTCAGGACTGTGACTAAGATAACCAAAACAGAAATTTTCATATAAGGTGAAGGAGAATTAATCAACATAAACGACCCTATCAACATAGAGATAACTCCCCCGATAGTCAAGGCCCCATGACTGGGTACCTTGACCTCCAGGATAAACAAAAGCAAGGCCAAAAGGATTAAAAGGAGTCCGGCTAAATTTATGGGTAAGCTTTGAAAAGCGAAGAAAGCCAGGATTAAACAGATAGCTCCCACAACCCCGGGTAAAATCGAGCCCGGATTGGAAAGCTCAAAGAAAATTCCCAGCATACCCAAATTTAGAAGAATGTATGCGATAGTTGGATTGGCAATAATGGCCAGAAGTTTATCTCTCCAACTTATGGCAATGGTTTTAGTCTCTATTCCCTTGGTTTTCAGAGTCCTCTCCCCTACCGGTAAGCTGACTCTTTTGCCGTCGCACTTATCCAATAGTTCTCTTACACTATTGGCAACCAAGTCAATGACTTTTAATTTCAGGGCCTCGTATTCGGGAATCGATTCTGATTTTCTGACCGATTGTTCGGCCCACTGAATATTTCGGCCCCTTTTAGCGGCAATGGATTTAACATAGGCCACCGCATCATGGGTGATTTTTTCCACCATGGTGGAGTCAATTTGCCCACCCAAGCTGACCGGGTGAGCCGCCCCGATATTGGTGCCGGGTGCCATGGCGGCAATATGAGCCGCTAAAGTGATGAAAACTCCGGCCGAGGCCGCTCTGGAGCCGCTGGGGGAAACATACACTATTATGGGGACATCCGAGTTCAAAATTTCTTTGATGATGATTCTCATTGACTCATCTAAACCACCCGGAGTATTTAATTCGATAACTAATGCTTCCGCCCTATCTATAACCGAAACTCTGATGGCGTCAACTATAATCCTGCTGGAGACCGGCCCGATTACTCCATCTATGGTGATTATATTTACATGCCTTCTTTCTTCAGCAGTATGAAGTAAATTGGAAAGCAGCAGAATGAAAAAGAAGCTGTAAATGCCGATTTTTTTGATGGTTTTAAACATGCTTAATCCTTTACCTTATTCAATAAATCATGCAGAAGAAGAAAAGTCAAGACGGTTTAATCCGATATCTCTAAAAAACCGTCATTATAGACTACTTTTCCGTCCCAAATAGTGGCTAAAACTTTGGTTTTCAATATTTCCTCCGGAGCAATTTTGAAAATATCTTTTGACAAAACCACCATATCAGCCAATTTTCCGGTTTCAAGCGATCCTTTAAGATTTTCTTCATAGCTGGCATAAGCTGCTCCTTTGGTATACGCTTGAACTGCTTGAACGACCGATATTTTTTCTTTGGAATTCCAGGAATTGCCTCCGTTTTCTCCTTTTCTGGTTACTGCAGCATATATCCCTTTTAAGGGGTCAAAATCATACAAAGGCAAATCTGAGCCAAAAGCTAATTTCGTCCCTTTGTTCAGTAAGGTTTTAAAAGCATAAGCCAGTTGACTTCTTTTACCCCAGTATTTTTCAGCCATATCCCGGTCCGAAGGAGCATGAATCGGCTGCATAGATGCAATAATATCTAATCGGGCAAATCTTTTGATATCTGCCGGGTCTAAAACCTGGGCATGCTCAATTCTGTGTCGAAGATTTTTGTTATGATTCCCTTTTTCAATGGCATTCAAAGCCTGATGATTGGCTTTATCCCCAATGGCGTGGATGGCTACAGACAGACCGGCTTTGGAAGCTTTTTTCACAGATTCCAACAAATCCTTCTGGCTATTTACTTCTACTCCAAAATTTTTTGGCTCCAAACTGTAAGGTTTAAACATCAAAGCGGTTCTGGAACCCAAAGCCCCATCTGCAAAAATTTTTACTCCGCCGATTTTCAGATATTCATTTCCTAAGCCGGTTCTGAAACCGTTTTGGATGGCCTCATTTAGATTTTTTTGCGGAATCATCATAAACACTCTCAGGGAGAGTTCTTGTTTTTTTTGGAACGATTCAAAAAGCTCCAGGGCTTTTTCATCTTCACAGTCATGTATTCCTACAATCCCCTTTTGATGAGCACAGCTAAAAGCTTCTTTCAAAAGCTGTGATAAAATTTGTTCTTCCGGTTCTTTTATAATTTTATAAACAAAATCACAGGCTCTTTCTTTGAGAATCCCTGATGGTTCATGGGAATTGGAATACCTCTCAATTCTTCCACCTGAAGGATCTGCAGTTGATTCATCTATTTTAGCTATCTCTAAAACTTTTGAATTCACCCATAGAGAGTGACCATCTTTGCTGAAGACGACTATGGGATTGGAAGCGGAAATTTTATCTAAAATCTTCTTATCAGGCAAAACCAGTTTTTTCCAAAGATTTATATTCCATCTGCGGGCCAAAATCCATTCCTCTTTGTTTCTCTTTTTGGCAAAAACTTGTAACTTCTTCAGAGTTTCCTCCAAAGATTTGCACTCATCTAGGTCTAAAAGATTTAAGCTTTTGGCAAAAGACACAAAATGGGTGTGGGAGTCGATGAAACCGGGCAAAACAGTTTTCCCGCGTAAGTTAATTTTTTGAAAACTATTTTGGTTTAAGTTTTTGGTGCCTTCGCCCAGAGCCATAATTCTATTACCCTGTATTGCAATAGCTTCCGCATAGGGTCGCTTTTTATCCAGGGTGTAAATGTTGCCATTATAAAAAATCAACCTGCTCATACAATTTTTCCTTAACCAGTCGAATTTAAAACTCTGTAATCTCCTACTCTTTTGGTAATCTCCATCTGGTCTAATTTTTCCAAAATAGGGACGGCATATTTTCTGGTGGTGGCCAGATACTCTTTAACCTCTCCCACACTTACCTTCCCCTTTTGTTTAATTAGGTCGATTACTTTGCTTTTAATTTTCTCAAACTCATCGGCCTTGAACAAAATTCCTTCTGTCAATTCAACTAATAGATTTTGTTGCAGCAAGAAATAAAGCACGGTCTCAAACTCTGAATTCTGTTTCAGCAACTCTTCCTTGGTAGGAGGAGTTAAAGGGGATGAGTCGAACTTATCCCGGATAATTTGCTCTACCTTCCTTTGTGAGGAAGACAGTTGTGGGTCAAAATCTGCCAAAGCCAAAAAAGCTCCTCGCTGGGCAATTTGCTTCTCTTTTAATAGAGCGTTAACCAGTTCCTGCAAAAATTTCTCTTCTAACTTCAGGCGACTTGCCAGCTCTGCCAAGGTCAAACCCAATTTGTATGAATGCCCCCTGTGCTCGGTCTGTAATTCGTTTTGAACTCTGTCTGAAATTTCCTTCCATTTTTGGCTCAAGGCAACTCCACCTGACACATTCACAATGAGATTCTTGCTTCTAAGTTTCTCCAATTCACTACCAATCTCTTGCTCACTGAAATGACTATTTTTCAAAAGTTCTGAATTTGCAATGACATTTCTCTTCTCTAACTCACTCAGAAGCAAATCTGGCAATCGTAAATTTATTCTCTTAGACAAATATTGTATTTTAGCTTCTTTCTTGATATTGGAAAAAGGCTCAGGGTCTAAAACTACTCCACCCCCGATGGTCATTTGCGGGCCCGGGTATCTCAAAATAAATCTATCCCCTACGAATGCTGTTATTTGCTCTTTCAATTTAAATTCTATCAGACCAATTTCCCCCGGCTCCAACTTTTCCCTTTCTAAAATATATACTCTTCCTAAAACCTCCTGAGTTCCTAGAAGAATTTGAACCTGGCTACCCTGTTTCAGGGGCAATTTTAAATCGGGAAGCATTTCCACTTGTACCTGAAGAATTGTATTCACCTTTCCAAGGTTAGGAGTTAAAATTACATTCCCTCTGGAAAGTTTTTCTTTTTCTATGCCGGATAAATTCAAAGCCGCCCTGCTTCCCGGAGAGGCAGACTTCAAATCTTTTTTATGGGTCTGGATATTTCGAATCTTGGCTTTAATTTTTTGCGGTAAAATTTCAACCTCTTGCCCTAAGCTTAAATTACCCAAAGTCAAAGTCCCGGTAACAATCGTTCCTCTTCCGGTCATAGTGAAGACCCGGTCAATAAAGAGACGTGGTTTACCAATATCTTTAGGCGGCTCCATTTCAGAAAACATCCCCATCAGAGCTTGCTTTAACTCTTCTAAGCCAAGACCCTTAGTGGAAGAAACTTTGATAATAGGTGAGTTCTCCAAAAACGAATTTTTAACTTTTAATTTGATATCCTCTTCCATTAATTTAAGCCAATCTTCCTTGGCTAAATCAACTTTAGTTAAGGCAATCATCCCATTTTTGATTCTCAAAAGTTTTAAAATATCCAGGTGCTCCTGGGATTGAGGCATCCAGCCATCATCTGCGGCGATTACAAAAATTACCGCATCAATGGCACCTACCCCGGCTATCATATTTTTGATAAATCTTTCGTGGCCCGGGACATCCACAATTCCGATCTCCTGCCCGTTGGGAAGTTTAAGCCAGGCAAACCCCAGATCAATGGTCATGCCCCGCTGTTTTTCTTCTGGAAGGCGGTCCGGGTCGATTCCGGTCAGGGCTAAAATTAAAGAGGATTTTCCGTGGTCAACGTGACCGGCTGTTCCTATGACAAACATAGAAGTTAAGTTAAAATTAAGCTAAAACCTTGCGGATAGATTCGACCATTAAATCATCCTGTTCCGGAAAAACGGTTCTTAAATCCAGGACAAATTTTTCATCTTCAATTCTACCTATTACCGGTGGTCTTAGCTTTCTAAATTTTTCAGATAAAATTTCCGGAGTGGAGCCAGAATCAAATCTCAGAACGTAGGTAGGTAAACTTTGTTGAGGCAGTGAACCCCCGCCTAAAAAGCTTTGACTTTCTTTTAGTATAATTGTTTTAATTTGTGACTTTTGAATAATTTGTTCCCCTCTGGATTTCAAATTGCCATTAGAAATTGAAATCATCTTCCAGATTGGAATTTTCTCGCTAGCTTCTTTTTTTAGATAGTGCAATAAAGTGATTTCAAGTGCTGACAAAGTCAGCTTAGCCACTCTTAAAGCTCGATATAGTGGGTATTTTTTTAACTTTTCTATTAAAACCTTTTTACCCACAATGATTCCGGCTTGGGGTCCACCTAATAACTTATCTCCGCTGAAAGCCATCAAATCCACTCCGGTTTGTACGGCTTCTTGAACCGTAGGTTCGTGAGCCAATCCAAATTGTTTGGTGTCCAGCAATGCTCCGGACCCCAAGTCAAAAATTGTCACCAAATCCTGCTTTTGTCCTAATTTTACTAATTCTTCTAAAACAGTCTCTTTAACAAAACCTTCCATTTTAAAATTGCTGTGATGCACTTTCAATAAGCAAGCCGTATTTTCCGAAATGGCATTTTTGTAATCGTCTAAGAATGTTTGATTGGTAGTTCCAATCTCTTTTAAAATAGCACCGGATAAGCTCAAAATTTCCGGAATTCTAAAACCGCCTCCGATTTGAACTAATTCACCCCTGGAAATAATTACCTCTTTGCCGAAAGCTAGAGCTTGCAGAATCAAAAGCACCGCACCCGCATTATTGTTGACTACTAAGCCGGCTTCAGCACCTGACAGATCTTTTAAATACTGCTCAACCAAAACTCCCCGTTGACCCCTTTTCCCTGAATTTAGCTCCATTTCCAAGTTATCGTAATTCTCCGCAACCTCTGTCAGATGTTGCATGGCTTCTCTGCCCAAAGGAGCTCTGCCCAAATTGGTGTGCAAAATCACCCCGGTTCCGTTGATAACTCTTTGCAACGAAAAAGAAGCCTGGCTTTGCAAAGTTTCTTCTATTTTCTGAATAATATCATCCAGCTTCGGAACCAAATCACCATTCAAAATTGTTTCTCTGAGTTTTGAGAGAACTTCCCGGCAACCAGTAGTTACCGTTACATGTGAAAACTGCTCAATTCTTTTTTGCAATTGAGGAGTGGATAAAAGCTCCTCTATGCTGGGCAGTTGCCTCAACTTCTGATTTACGGTTTCTTCTTTCATATTAGCTTCTGAGTTTCAAGTTAGCGGAAGGGGCAGGAATCGAACCTGCCAACCCAATAAAATTGGGTTTGACGGATTTGAAGTCCGCAAGGACCACCAGATCCTATCCGCTTCCTAGATTGACTTGACTGGCATTTTCATGGGGTCTGTAACTTCGATATTTTCTTTTATGATAAACGGCTCACCGTATTTTTTCCCGATTAAATAACCGAAATGTCTGGCCCGGATTTCCATGAACTCGTATATGTCACGGGCCGGAGGAAAAACTTGTTTGGTTTCCGTTTCATTCGGATAAAACTGCGACCGGTAGCAAGCTACCGCTTTTAATTTTCTTTTAAACTGGTCTGTAATATCTACAATAAAGCCGGGTTTTCTGTCCACCACCGATAAAGTGGAATAAATGATTTTGAAAGGCCTGTGGGCTTTTCCGGGCACTTCATCTAATTTCGCCAAACCGGCTAAAAAAGCGGCATCCCAACCCAACAGAGAACAGTTAGCATGGTCCGGGTGTCTTTGTTCCCAGTAGGGCAAAATAAAAAGATGGGGCTGATATTTTCTCAAAACTTCCACTACTTTCATTTTATTTTCCCAGCTCAATTCCACTTTGGCATCCGGCATGGAAAGATTTTCTCTGATATGAATCCCCATGATTTTGGCGGCTTTATCCGCCTCTCTTTTCCGGTCTAATTCCGTTCCTCTGGTTCCCATCTCCCCTTCGGTTAAATCTACTATTCCTACTTTGTATCCTAAATCAACCAATTTGGTGACCGTACCGCCGCAAACAATTTCTATGTCATCTCTGTGGGCTGCCATAACCAGGACGTCTAATTTCAATTTTTCCTCCTTTGTGGTTTAATCCGGTGAGTTTAAAATTTTCTGGTAAAAATGTTCATACCTCGGAATTACTAATTGTGAATCGAAGTACTTAACCGCTCTTTCTCGGGCATTTTCTTTGAACTGATTCAGTTTCTCTGGATTTTCTAACAGCTCTAAAGCTTTTTTAGCCATTCCTTCCACATCTCCTAAGGGTAGCAGATGTCCCGATTTCCCGTCTTCTACCACTTCCGGCAAGCCTCCTAAATTTGTCCCGATAACCGGGACTCCGGAGCTTAGAGCTTCTAAGGCGGCCAGTCCGAAGCTTTCGGTATCGCTGGGAAGCAGAAATAAATCAGCCAGACATAAGAGATTTTCCACCCACTCTTGTTGTCCTAAAAAAATTGTGTCGGATTCTAATTTGAGCTGATTGACCAAGACCAGTGCATCCGACAATTTGGGACCGTCACCGATTAAGAGTAGTTTGCAGGGAATTTCTTTTCTGATCAAAGCGAATATTTTAATCACATCTTCCACCCTTTTTAAAGGCCTGAAGTTGGACATATGCAAGAGAATTTTTTCTCCCTTGGCGGCGAATTTTTCCTTTTCACACAGAGGCTTTTTAGGGTCAAATCTACTTGTGTCCACAAAGTTGTAAAGGCATTCAATGTTATTGGCAATTCCGAACTCTTTTTTGGTCACCTCCCGCAAATATTTGGAGACGGCTGTGACACCATCACTGGCTTCGATGGAGAATTTGGTAATTTGATAAAATCCCTTCTCGCTACCGACTAAAGTGATATCCGTTCCGTGTAAAGTTGTAACTATTTTAGGAGAATCTTTGCCTAAGATACTTTTAGCCAAAAAAGCGCAGGTAGCATGCGGAATCGCATAGTGAACATGCAAGATATCTAAATCCCATTTTTGGGATACTTCTGCCATTTTAGCCGCTACATTTAAAGTATAAGGAGGATATTTAAACAAGGGGTAATGTGAAACCTCTACTTCATGAAAAAATAGATTTTCCTGGAATTTTTGCAAGCGGAATGGCAGACTGTAAGCGATAAAATGGACCTGATGTCCTCTTTTAGCCAATTCCAACCCTAATTCGGTGGCAATCACACCGCTACCACCGGCTACCGGATAACAGGTTATCCCAATTTTCATAATTGTTCTTCTAAAATTAAAAGTTTGGGTTCGAAGCCGTCGACTTGAATATTTTCATATAGAAAGTCAATCAAGCCCAACCTATATTTATTCAAATAATAGACGATATTGAATTTTCTTTCCTGCAAATCGTTTTCCGGATAAAGATGATTTTTGACCTTATAAAGTTGTTCTCTGACGATTTTATTTTTTCTTTTGTAGGCCTGGAAATATTTCTCTTTGAGTTTATTCAGTTCAAAATCGATTTTACCCTTGGTGGCGGTGAAAGTTTCTTTCAAGGTGGGCTCCAGCTGGATGACCTCTTGCTCTAATTTTTCAAATTTCTGCTTGATTTCAGCTTGAGTTTTGGTAAAATTTTCTTCCCAATTTGGCGGTAAAGTTTTTTCCATAACTTGATTTATAACCGACTCGAAATCTTGAGTCAATATATCTTTTATATCCAGATTGTGTCTTTTCAAGATTTCCAGAGTTTTCCTTTCCAAAAGAGTCAGCGCCGCTCGGGGATAAACCACCGGCATGTTTACCTCTAAGGCCTTATGTAATTCTTTTAATTGAGCAAAGTAAGCCACTTCCGATGGGCCGCCAATATAAGCCAGAGTGGGGAAAAGATAGCTTTGAAATACGGGTCTTAAAACCACATTTGGTGAGAAAAGGTTTGGTCTTTGATTTAACAGGCCTCGGATTTGCTCGGAGGTATATTTTTCTTGAGTGGACTCCACCACAAAACAATCTCTTTCTTTTCTCACTGTACTTCTTTGCCCGTTATCAACAAAAATATTGAGATATCCTTCTTTCTTTTTAATCTGCTGATGATACTTATTCTGCTCTAATTTTGTATTGGTTTCTCTGAAAATATTTTCCAATTTTCCGTTCTGTTCGATTTCTTTTTCAAAAATGGGAACCGCCAATTTTTTTAACTCATTATCTGATGGGTTTACCAGAACCAATCCGTATTTCCCTAACAAAAATGTCAGCCATCTCGCAAAAGCCCCTGCTAAAGATTGATTTGGTGCATAAAATTGCGTTAGTTTACCCAAAATCTTTTTTTTATATTTGTTTTCAGCAAGATTGGCATCAAGCGTTTTTAAAAAATCGTTGATAGAATCGTCCAGAACCACTTTAGCCATCGGCTTTCCGTTCCAGTCAGTGGTTGGTTTATATTCGATCTTAATTACTTGACTTTGAGGGTCTAATAAATAGATGTGATTCACCTCTAAAAAATCATGGTCGTCGGTAGCCAGCCAGAATAAAGGGATTACCTTGGTTCTTAATTTTTCAGATAGCCAGGCAGCCAGCTTTATGTCAGAAATGGCCTTGTAAATAGTGAAAAGCGGCCCCCCCACAATCCCCACCTGTTGCCCGGTAAAAACCACACTGGTCTGGCTGTCTTTCAGATAAGAGATATTTTTCAAAGTCTGGGGAGAGGCCCCCCACTCAGAATTTTGTCTTTCTAAAATGGACGCAATTTCATTGCGAAAATATTTTCCTTGACTCAAATCTGTCTGACATTTTTCAAACGATTCTATTTTTCTGAAATTTCCGGAATAAAAAGAGTCCACCTTCTCAAAATTATAGATAAAATCCCTGAATAAATCGGTGGTTTCTTTTAGGTCTTGGTAGGTAAGATTCATTGGTATTTTTTTAAACTTTCGATAATTTCTTCAACGCTGAAGCCAAACTTATGGTCCAGATTCACTTTTTTATAGCCAATCACTCTTCCTTTGTCCCCCACAAACACCGTGGGATGAGGTGCCCCCTTGGGAGAAGCGCTGTTTGAAAGACCATAAAGCTTGGTGACGACCGAGTCCTGGTCATACAGAAGTGTAATTTCTAAATTTAATTTTTGTTTTAGCTTATTTAAAAATCGCGGATGGTCTAGGCTGACGGCTAAGACTACTGCATTCAGCGCGGTAATCTCTTCTAGCTTATTTTGCAGCTCAGACAAAAACTTACCGCACTCTTTGCATAAATAATCATCCATGAAAAATAGGACTATATTCTTTTTCCCCCAGAAGTCAGCAATATTTACTTCCTTGCCGCCTGAATCCTTCAAAGTAAAAATGGGGAGCATAAATCCGATTCGGATGCGGTCGACATCATCCACGCGCCCCTCCTCAGGCAAAACTGGTGTCATTGAATTCTCCTTAGCTTAGCTGTGATTTATCTGTTCCAAAAACCCCGGCAGATATTTTTCTAAAATGGCCCGGTTTAAAGATAAATAAAAATACTGCCCCTCTTTTCTCTTTAAAACCAGACCGGATTCCTTTAAAATTCGGTAATGATGAGATAAAGCCGGTCTGGTCAGCTTAAAAGTGTGGTTAATCTGGGTACAGCCCACCTCCCGGTTCTGGGCCAGAAGCTTGATTATTTCAAGTCTAGTTTCTTCCCCTAGAGCTTTGAAGATTTGAGAAAGCCGCTCTGTTTTACCCATATAAATAGTTTTAAAACCGTTTAACAATTTACGAAATCAAAAGAGGGTTTGTCAATTCCATTTAATTAAAATATTAGAAAAAAGCGTTAAACCAATCAAACTTTGTGACGTATTAATATATAGCCAAATGCGTATATCTATATTAAACATTTAACTGAAGGATGCTTATGAAGCTGGAAAAACTCAAAAACCCCTTGAAGGCCTTGGCCGACCCGACCCGGCTGAAAATATTGCTTATGCTGGAGGGGAAACCCAGAGCGGTTTTGGAAATAGTGGATTTTTTCAACCTCTCCCAGCCCACTATTTCCAGGCATTTGTCGGTCCTGAAAAATGTGGAACTGGTGAAAGATAAAAGAGCCGGACAGAGGGTAGTTTACAGCTTGGATACCCGGAAGGTGCAGGAAATCTGCTTGGGTATCTGTGCTTGTTTCGATTGCTGTAAGGTCAAAATCCAGAAATAAAAATCATAAAACACGAAAGGAGGTGAAAGAAATGAAAAAACAGAAAAAAGAGCCGGAAACCGGCTGCTGTTGTTGCTGTCCTCCGGGATGTTGTGGAGGGGGAAAGTAGGAAGATGAGTTGAACAGTCCGGCCGGACTAAAGTTTTCTTAAATAAAGGAACAGGCTTCCCAAAAACAAATAGGGTAAAATGTCCAAGCTGTGTAACACCAAGCCGAAGCTTAAAGCTTCGGTTTTATGGACGTTAAAGAAGGATAGCCCCAAAATAGTTGCTACCTGAAAAGTGCCGATGTTGCCAGGGGTCAGGGGAAACATCATCATCAGGGCATTGATAATGATTATGACCACGGCTGACCAAACCGGTATTTTGAAATTAAATGCTAAAAGTAAGAGTGTCACTACCGCAATCTGGGACAGCCAGGACAGAATTGAAAATAGAGTCACCAGCACAATGTGTTTGGAGCTTTTGAGCATCTGCAAACCTTGAGAAAAAGAGTGTGAGATCTGGTCGATTTTTTCGGTGACTTTATGGGGAAACTTATCCTTTAGCTTGGAAAATAATTTCTGATTGTGAGTTAAGAAATATAAGAAGGCCAAACCCAGACTGACGCTGATGGCCAAAGTATATTCTCCCCGGATTAACCAGCTGGGAAAGGCGAACATGTATGAAACTACTATCATCAAAAGCAAAAGACTCAATCCGTCAAAAACCACTTCCAGGGCAATACTGGCAAAAGAAGAAGCCTTGGCCAAGTTTTGCTTTCTACTCAACATAAATGAGCGGGCTACCTGACCGGTCAGGGCCGGCAAGATTACGTTCACCATCCAGCCCAGACAATACAGAGAGAAAATTTCCCGCACCGGAATTTTTTTGACCGGGTCTAAAATGAATTTCCAGCGCAGACTTTTGGACAGGGGAATCATGAATTCAAAAAATATGGCTAGAAGCAAAAATTTTAGGTCGATGCGTCCTAAAGTTTTGATTAACTCGTTTATGTTTACGTCGTAGAAACTGACAAACAAAAAAGTTATGGCAATTATGGCTCCCCAAAATCTTTTGCTTTTATAAATTTTTTTCATTGGGTCAAACCAAACACCAAGTATGCTTAAAATTAGCTCAAAAAGGCGGGCGTGTCAATAAAATGATTCAGAAAAGTTTATATCTTTTCTAGGTTAGCTGCGGGAAGCCATCCTCTGGCACCATTGGGAAGTGACACCAAACACCAATCATCTTTCTTTTGCTCTATTTTTACTTCTAATCCCTCATGGCCGGTAAATTGCAAGGTGAACTCCTTCCCCGGACCGCTGAACACCTCGACGGAAGAAGAAATTACAACCGCTTCCTGCCACCGGCTGTCTCTGGAGATTTTAATTGCGGCAAAAAATATAAGGACCAGAAACAAAGCCAAAAATACTGCCAAAGCTCTTTTGATAATTTTTTCCCTTTTGAAAAATGCTATAATTCCCAGAGAAGTTGAACCCAGGTAAAAAAGGAAAGTAAAAAAAGTAAACTCATTGACGGTTCCCCAATTCAAAATTTTATCAGTAAAGGCAGAGGAAAAATTGGGGAAACTTTTTATTTTATCTATGACAAAAAGCCGGCTATAATTCAGATTGGTTTCAATATCCTTGTCACGGGGCGACAGCCTGTGGGCTTTTCTGTAATAGAGAATTGCTTTTCCCAGCTGTTTGTCTCTAAAATGGGCGTTTCCCAGGTTATAATAAACCATGGCATCGTTTATGCCCCGGTCCAGTAATTGCTGATAGATCTTGATAGCGGATTTGAAATTACCGGAGTCGTAATAGCGGTTGGCTTTCTGGAAAAGTTCCGTAGGGTTCTCTTGGCTATACAGGTGACTGGTGGAAACTAGCAGAAGCATAAGTGCCAATATTGGCGATGAATTTTTCAGCATTGTTCTAATCATTTGATTAACGCGACCATTTCTCCTCTAAGGCTATCAAGGATTGGGAAGCTTTCTGATAGAAACTTTCCATCTCTAGTTTTTCATAAGATGCCGGGGCGAAGCGGGCAAAATCACAACTGTCTAAAATTTCCATTATCCGATTAATTTCTTGCTCATCAAATTTCTTTAAGGCCAGTTCCTGCCGAATATCCTCTTTTGACAGAGACGCTTGAGGTAAATTTAAGCGGTCCCCTAAATATCCCGAAATGGTTTTGGCAATTTCAGCATAAAATTCTTTTCCATTATTTTGAGCTAAGAGCCGGTTTGCGGTTTCCAATCTTTTTTGGGCTACTTTGGCGGCTCTTTTGTTTCTGACATAACCTATATCGGTCTGCAATTTTTCTAAATGATTTCTATATCTCCAGGTAAAACCCAAAGCCAGCAAAGGCAAAAGCTGCAAGACTATGAACCAGGGTTTTTTATACAGAACCGTTTCCCCTCGGCTCAATTTCGGGGTTTTGATTTTCAAATAATTGATATCTTTTATACCACCGCCGAGCTCATTGACGGACACAGGCAGATTCGAGGCCAGGCTGGCCCCGGGCAGAATCGTTATTTCCAAAGGGTCAGATTTGGAGGTTTTGTAGCTGCGGCTGGACAAATCAAAATAACTGAATTCAACCGGAGGCAGCTTGAATTTTCCGGCGGTTTTGGGAATCAGAATTTCTTCAAAGGTTTTGCTACCTTGCACCAGATAGTTATCCTTGGATACTTTTTCAGAAGTGCCGGAATTGTAGATTCTGAAATCCGTCAGTTGAGGCAGACTGGGCTCATTTACGGATTTTATATTCCCCACCCCGGAAAGAGTCACCTTTAAAGTAAGTGGCTGGTTGACCTCGGTCTGTTTCTTATCCAGAGCGGCTTTTAGATTGAACCTCCCCACTGCTCCTGAAAAATTTGAGGGCTTGTTGCTTTCCGGCAAGGGCAGAATCTCTACTTCCAGGGGATTGGATTTTAAAATCTTTTCTTCCGGCTGACGCAGCTGACTCAGAAGACCGGGGTCAAAGATGTCGAAGGGGTCCTTGTTGAGCAGGGACTTAGAATTTTCCACCAAACATTTCAAGGCTGCCGGACCGATGGTTTTTTTCCCGGGAGAAGTTGGAAAAAGAGCAACTTTGAGCTCGGTCACCGCAAATCTTCTTTGATTCCTCGTTTCGTAATATTGCTTTTGGGGAGGAAGATCCTCTACCCAAAATCCGGTCAAAGTGGGAGGGGTATAATCCGGATTTCTCAAAGTGTTTACGGCCTGGTAAAATTTTAAACTTAGGGTGATCTGCTCATTGACATAAGCTTTTTTCTTATTTACCGAGGCTTCCAAATATAAATCTTCTCCGCTGGTGGCTTTAGCCGGAGTTTTGGGAGTGATCTGCGGTTTTACTTGGGGCTGGGTATTAGGAGGTAGACTGGCTCCCTGTGTGACCGTAATATTTATCGGATTAGTTCTATAGGTCTTCCCTTCCAGAGTTATTTCGGCCGGTTCAATGGTTAGCTGACCGGTGGAAGTTGGAATCAAAATATAGTTAAAAGACGCGGTGTAGGAAGTTTGTCCGTTGACAAATGAGAAATTCTGGGTGCGGCCGGAGGCATAGACATTGAAATTTTTCAAAGCCGGCAGTTGGGGTTGAGGAATATTCTGGACATTTCCGGAGACCTGAATGGTTAGGACAATCTGCTCATTTAAGCCGACTTGCGATTTGTCCACCCCGGCTGAAAAGGTAATCTCTTGGGCAATACTTACATGAACCGCCAGGAAAATGATGACTATAAACAAAAATACAACCTTATACTTCATTTTACCAGTCCTTTCCTGTAAAAGTTTTGGGAGTTTTGAAAATTTTTCTATTTTTCTTCTTATTGTCTCTTTCCTTATCCTGCAGAGCATCTAAAATTCGGTCTGCCTCTTCTTTGCTGATTCCGCCCGGTGGTTTTTGAGCTAACTGCTCTTGATTCTGGTTGTCCTTGGGTTGAGGATTTTGTTTTTGCTCTTCCTGATTTTGGGGCTGATTCTGTTTTTGTTTATCCTGATTTTGGTCTTGATTTTTCTGATCTTGTTTTTGTTTATCTTTGTTCTTTTGATTTTTACTCTGGGGCTGTTTTTGTTGTTTTTTCTCCTGTAATTTTTTTCTGACATATTCCAAATTATACTTGGCGTCCTCGTCCGTGGGGTTAATTTCTAAACATTTCTTATAGGCTTCAATGGCTTCCGAATATTTATCCAGGCGGTAAAGGGTATTCCCCAGGTTGTAGTAAATTTGAGCCTGGTTCGGATCCGGCGTACCCTGCAAAGCCTTTTGATAATTTTGCAAAGCCCTCTCCCATTGTTTTTGCTGATGTAAAGAATTGCCTAAGTTATATCTTATTTCCGGCAAGTCCGGTTTTTCAATTCCGGCCTGGTTATAAAACTCCAGAGCTTTTTTAAAATCTCCCTTCTTATACATCTGATTGCCCTTATTATTCAGAGAGGAGTAGGAGTCACCCCAAGCGCCACCGACAAATGAAAACAGGAAGATTAGAGTGGTTGCTGCCACCTTGGCCAAACTTTCTGCGGTTACTGGCATTCTTGGTATAATTTTTCGGCGGTCGGAAATGAAAAATTCAGCAATCAATAGAATCAAACCCAAAAACAAGAAAAATTGGTATCTTTCCTCATACTGAACGATTAGATTTCCCTGTAACTCTTTTTTCTCCATACCGGAAACCTCGTTATAGATTTTGTCCAGCTCCATCTCTCCGGTGGTGGCTTGGTAATATTTCCCGCCGGTTTTCAAGGCCATCTCTTGTAAGGTGGTCTGGTCCAACCTGCTTAAAACTACGTTTCCCTCCTGGTCTTTTTTGAAGCCGCCGACAAACCCCTTTTCATCTTGTATCGGAATCGGTTCCCCGGCTTCTGTACCGATACCTATGCTGTAAATTTTAATTCCCTCTCCGGCTGCCTCTTCAGCTGCCTGTAGGGGTTCGCTCTGGTGGTCCTCACCGTCGGTTAGAAGTATGAGGACTTTATGTTTCTTCTCCTTTTGATTGAATCCTAAAATAGAAGTTCGTATAGCATCCCCGATGGCCGTTCCAGGTTTGGGAACCACCCCGATCTCCACATTGTCCAAAAACATTTGAGCCGCCTTATAATCCATAGTCAAAGGACAAAAAATGAAAGCCGACCCGGCAAATACTACAATTCCAACTCTGTCTCCTTTTAATTTATCCAAAAGACCATTTACTTCCTGTTTGGCTTTGGCAATCCGGTTGGGCCGGATGTCTGTGGCTGACATGGAAGCAGAAACATCTATGGCTATTAAGATGTCGATACCTTCTCTGGTCACTGTAACCAGGCGTGTTCCCCATTGGGGACGGGCTGACGCTAAAATTAAGAAGAAAACTGATAATATCAGGAAATATTTTTTCAAATTATACTTTTGAGCAGAATGAGATTCTTCCAATTTGCTAATTAATTCTAAATTTCCGAATCTGGCTTTGGCTTTCTGTTTTCTCTGCTCGGCCCATTTATAGAAAACCCACAAGGCGGGCAACAAGAATAAAAAATATAGGAAATAATCGGCTCCGAATTTCATATCAGGGTATCTTCCTGAATTTGGTGTTGGCTAAAAAGATTTCCGCTAAAACCGCTCCCAGTCCCAAATAAAGCCAGAAGGGAAAAAGTTCATTGTACCGAGTATATTCTTTAACTTTAATTTTGGTTTTTTCCATCTCACTGATCTGCTTGTAAATTGTGGCCAAACCCTTTTCATCTTTAGCCCGGAAATATTGTCCGCCGGTAATTTCAGCTATTTTCTTCAAGGTGACCTCATCCAGCTCGTTGGGAATGTAGACATATCTTTTGCCATAAGCGGGGTCATCCACCGGATACAATGCCATTCCAGGTTTTCCAGCCCCGATGCTGTAGATTTTTATGTTTTGAGCTTGCGCCAGCTGGGCTGCGGTCACCGGGTCAATCTCTCCGGCATTATTGATTCCGTCAGTCAATAAAATTATTACTTTGCTTTTGGCAGTTGAGTGCCTTAGTCGGTTGATAGCATTCCCCAATCCTAAGCCGATGGCCGTCCCATCCTCGATTAGACCGAAATCTACCCGGTCAATGAAGTTAAGCAAAACCCCATAATCTAAAGTCAAAGGACACTGGGTAAAACTTTCTTTGGCAAAGATAACCAGCCCCACCCGGTTGGATTTCTGGTCCAAAACGAACTGCTTTAAAACTTCCTTGGATACATACAGACGGTTGTAGGGCTTGAAATCCTCGGCTTTCATACTGCCGGAGATGTCGACCGCCAGCATGATATCAATTCCCTCAGAGGAAACCTCCTGGCTTCTTCGGCCCATCTGTGGGCGTGCGAGTGCCAGTGATAAAAGAACAATGGTAAAGATACGCAAAATGGGAAGTATATTTCTTCTTCTGACCCAGGCAGAAATTTTGACCTTTTTTAGCTGGCTTAAATCCGAGAATTGCAGGCTGGAGTTTCTGATTTTTCTTTTTCGGAAATAAAAATAAATCATGGGTAGCACTGCCAGAAGTAACAACAGCCAGTGGGGAGAAACAAATTTAAACATGCCCCACCTCCCATGACTCCTCCGGCATTTGTGACTCCTCTGCGGCTTCTTTTGGAATGGTTTCTTTCACCAGATTATACAGCATTTCCCAATCATCCTCGGTTTTCTTTTGGGCCGGAATGAACTTAGCGAACTTCACTAAATCCGACTCCAAAAGAAAAGTTAGAAATCTCTCTTTTATTCTCTCTTCTAAAACTCCATTGTTCAGCTCGGCTATAATTTCTTCGCTGGTTCTGTCTATGCAGAACAGATTGAATCTTTCTTCCATATATTTGCGCAAAATCTCCGAGAGACCGAAATAATATTCTTTCACTTTCCCGGTATTGACTAGATCAGTTTTCCTTAAATTCTCCAATTCTTCTAACGCCACCTCCCAGGCCGGCCGTTTGATTTCAGGCACCGCCACTGCCGGTTTTTTAATGATGAATCTACGATAATACCAATACCCCAAACCGGCCGCCAACAATAGAGTTCCGACTAAAATGTAAATCCAGATACTTTCCGGTAACTCCCAGGGTGGTTTTAAACCTCTGATGTCATCTTTATCCGTAGCTTTTTTAGGAACGGACTTGACTTCAATTGTGATGCTGTCCGACAAAACCCATTTGGGCATTCCCTGCTCACCTTGATAGATTATAGCTAAGGGAGGGATTACAAATTTACCGGTGTTGAAGGCGGTGATTGTATATTCTGTCTTCTTGATAATTTGCTTTTTACTCTTTTGCTCCGGGTAGGTCTTTACGTCTTTGACCTCAAATTCTCCTAACCGCCTGCCCAAATCCAGAGGCAGAAGCTTTACTTTAGGATTATACCTTATGGTCAGCCTGTATTTTATTCTGTCCCCGATGGTAATTGAGTTTCTATCGACTTTTGATTGAACCGAAACCGGCTGTTCATCAGCCAGTATTGCTGTGGAAATCAAGAAGAGTAACAGCCAAGACAAAATTAAACTTAATTTCTCGAATTTCATTTTTTTGACATATCCTGCTTTAAAAATTGCCAAAACTTTTCTACAATTTATCTTCAAAAATCTCGACTTTTTCGGCCTGGGTTAATTTGGCCACCAGACTATTGTAAGCCTCTCTTCGTTTTTGCTGAATCAATTCGAATTCTATTTTGTCTTTTATCTCCTCGAATTTGATTCCCTGCAACTGCTCCTTATTCATCCCGTAAAAAAGCTTCATTTCTGCCTCAGTAACTTGGGGCATAGGAATTTCACTGGCCAGGTATTTATCCACCATCAACCCCTTTTTGGTTTCCAGGGTCTGCTTCAAAATCTCTGGGTCCTGAGCTAACCCTTTTTTTGAAGCTTGGTCATACAGAAGCAGAAGCCCGATATATTGCCGCAAGAATTCCACCCTCTGTTTTTTATCTTTGAAATTTACTGAAATCTGGGGTGGTAATTTTTGAATTTCTCCTTCCAATTCGGTCAGGGTAATTTCCCTTTTACCTATTTTAGCGATTACTTTGGCTCCCTTCTCTTTTTTGGGTTGGTCCAGAACTGACAGGGCTTCTAATTCTGTGGCAGAGTTTGCTTGACCGGCCTTATCTATCTTACTGGTGGATAAACCCTGCATTTTGAGATAGGTTAAAATTAGGCCGACTAATAAAACCACCGCCACAATTAGAAGTCCCAGCGAGATTTTTTTATAATCCATTATGTTTATTCCTTTCTGGTTGAATTTTATCTGTATTTTTTGGCTCTCTGTTTAAAGAAAGTCACTAAGGGGACTATATAAGATTTACCGGTAGACACCTCTACGCTGTCTAAATTCATGGATTTGAATTTTCTGGTCAATTTTTCTCTTTCGGAATTGGCAAACATGGCAAACTGCTTTCGCACCAAGAAATTCTGGGTATCCACTAAAATCTGCTCTCCGGTCTCGGCATCTTCCAATTCTAAAAATCCGACCGCAGGCAATTCCAATTCTCTGGGGTCAGTTATGCGGATGGCCACAACGTCATGGCGGCGGTTGGCTATTTT
>JBIOYE010000176.1:0-3880 GCA_044870015.1 Candidatus Zixiibacteriota bacterium | reverse complement strand
CAGGTAGATATCAAAGATGATGACATAAAAATTGACACTTACCGGGCTTCCGGCGCCGGTGGACAGCATGTCAACAAAGTCAGTTCAGCGGTCAGAATAACCCATATTCCGACTAACATCGTGGTCCAATGCCAGAACGAAAGGTCACAGCATAAGAATAAAGAAATGGCTATGAAGATTTTGCGCTCCCGTCTGTATCAGCTTTATAAAGAAAAAGAGGAGGAAAAATTAGCGGTGATTCAGAGCCAAAAGAAAAAAATCGAATGGGGAAGCCAGATTCGCTCTTATGTTTTTCACCCGTACAATTTAGTCAAGGACCACCGCACCGGGGTGGAGACCGGGAATACGCAAAAGGTGATGGATGGGGAGTTGGACCAATTTATTAATGCTTTTCTAACTCAAAAAAGTGGTGATAATAAATAAAATGCGCGGTATTATTTCGGAGCATTAAATTAGTTTGTAGACCGGCATTACCCCACTACCCTTCCTTTAAAGGAGAGGGAAATGAGGACAACGTGGGTCTACGAGCTATAACAATTATATTCAGATAGTTACCACTGCTGAACCCCAGGTAAATCCCGCTCCAAAAGCCACCAGCAATAATTTCATACCGGGTTTATATTTGTCGCCATTTCTGATTTCATCCAACCCAATCGGAATAGAAGCCGAGGAAGTATTACCGTATCTGTCAATATTGACATAAACTTTCTCCATGGGAAGCTTCAATCTCTTAGCCGTAGCAGTAATAATTCTTAAGTTCGCCTGATGAGGGACTAATATATCAATCTCGTTAGGGTCAATTTTGGTCTGCTCTAGAATTTTCAAACTGGCGTCTCCCATCATTTCAACTGCAATTTTGAAAACTCCGTTCCCCTCCATTTTCAAATAATGTAACCTTTTATCCACAGATTCATGGGAAGCCGGATGAAGAGAGCCGCCACCGGGCATCATCAACATGTCACCCAAGCGGCCGTCTGCCGCCAAATAGGTTCCCAATATCCCTTTTTTCTCCGAAGTCGCTTTTAGCAATACTGCACCGGCGCCGTCACCGAATAACACGCAGGTGTTTCTGTCGGTCCAGTCGGTTATCTTGGTCAGAATTTCCACGCCGATTAAAAGGACAATTTTAGCCTGCTCGGATTTAATCAGGGCTTCAGCCACTTTCAAGCCATAAATGAATCCGGTGCATCCGGCCCCTAAATCCAGAGCCGAGGCATTGACAGCCCCTATGTTTTTCTGCACCATACAGGCGGCGGAAGGGAAGGGCATATCTCCGGTCACGGTTGCCACTAAGATTGTATCAATTTGTTCCGGCTTGATTCCGGAAGCATGCAGGGCTTTCCAGGCGGCCTGGGTGGCTAAGGTAGAAGCAGTGGTTTTTTCATCCGCAATTCGGCGCTCTTTGATACCGGTCCGCTCCACAATCCACTGGTCAGAGGTCTCCACCATTTTTTCCAGGTCGGAATTGGTCAGCACTTTCTCCGGCACGGCCGAGCCGGTTCCGATAATTTCGGGATATAAAGTCATATTTTTATTTACACTCCACCGGTTTATTCCTCAAAAACTAATCTACGGGAAATTCAGGCATTTGTTTTAGCACTTTCAATTAAATAATAACCAGTTAAAGAATTGTCAAGAGAAATTTGGAAATGACCGGTTACGGCTTATCGACAGAGCCGAGTGCCAGTAAGCTTGTCTTAAGGCCGGAACTCTTGCGATAGGTTTTGGTTTTGAGCTGTCCGCAGGCGGCTTGAATATCGACCCCTTTGCTGATTCTCAAAGTCACAGCCGGCGCACGGGGATATAAAATCTCTCTGAATCTGTTTACTCTTTCCATAGACGGTCTTTCAAAATCAGCATCGGCAATAGGATTGTATAAGATTAGATTAATCTTGCAGGGAATTCCCTGAATCAGTTTGGCCAATTTCAGAGCGATTTCTTCGGTATCGTTGACACCCTTAATCAAAACATATTCAAAAGTGATTCTTTGCTTGGAGTTTTTAGCATAAAATCTGCCGGCCTCCAGAAGCGGTTTCAAAGGGAATTTTTTGGTAATGGGCATCAGTTTTTTTCGCAACTGCTCTTCTGGAGAATGGAGTGAAACGGCCAATTTTACCTTAGGTAAATCCCGGGCTAACTGGTAAATTTTATCCGTCACCCCGGCTGTGGAAACGGTGATTCTTTTCGGACTGATTCCTAATCCCAAATCCGAAGTCATAATTTTCAAGGCTTTTAGGACATTATCATAATTCAAAAACGGCTCACCCATACCCATAAAAACGATGTTGTTGATAGTCTCATTTTTAGGAATCTTGTTTTTAATCTGAATTATCTGGTCCACAATTTCTCCGGCAGTGAGATTTCTCTTATACCCCATATACCCGGTGGCGCAAAAAGCGCAAGCCAGAGGACAGCCGACCTGGGAAGAGATACAGACCGTGTTACGGTTTTTATCTTTGATAAAGACCGCTTCAATGGTTTCCCTATCCTCCAGCTCGAATAAGAACTTGACGGACTTATCCTGGGAAGTTTCGGTTCTGACAATTTTCAAATCGGAGATATACGCTTCCTTAGCCAGTTTTTCCCGAAAAGTTTTGGAAGCATCCGTCATCTGAGAAAAGTCCGAAACTCTCTTTGCATAAATCCAAGAAGCCAGCTGTTTAGCCCGGAAAGGTTTTTCCTGCCAGTCAGCCAGAAGCTCCTGGAAATCCTCCAGCCACAGACCTTTTAAGTTAAGCCGGGAATTAGGGTTGGGGCTCATAAACCATGATACGCAACCCTCCCTTAAAGTCAAGGTCTTATCGTCACTTTTTTATTACAGTCAACAATAGTCAATAGTCAAGGATAGTCAATAATAAATGCTATCCTCGACTATTATTGACTATAATGGTATTATTGTTAGTCAATGATAGTCAAACATAATAACTATCATTGACTATGTTTGACTATGACCATAATTGACTAAAGTAATCCCTGTTTTAGTCGAAAATTATAGTATCACTTAGAAAAAATATGGCGACACAGAAAATAAAGACCAAAGGTGCCAAAATCCTGGTAGTGGATGATGAGGCGGAATTGACCGAAATTGTCAAAGACTTTCTGGAGGGCTCCGGTTATGTGGTCATGACGGAAAACAGCTCCGATAAAGCCATCGCCACAGCCAAAAGCTTCCGGCCGGATTTAATCCTTTTAGACATCATGATGCCGATTAAGGATGGCTACCAAATCTGCAAAGAAATAAAAAAAGACCTGGCTCTGCAGAACGTGCCGGTCATCTTTCTAACCGGAAAAGAAGCTCTGGAAGATAAGCAGAAAAGCTACCAGGTAGGGGGAGATTTATACATCAAGAAGCCCTTCTCCTGTGAATCGCTTTTAGGGATTGTCAAGATGGTTTTAATCGCAGTAAACAAGTAGCCCGCATTTTACTTGCCTTTTTAACATCTCCTTTTATCTTTTAAAAAGTTAATTATGAAACTCTGGATAAAAGGATTTTTCTTATTTTTTATAGTCAGCCTTATAGCCCTGTCCCAGGAGCTTCCCCAGCCCACCGGCTATGTCAACGACTTTGCCCGAATTTTAAGTCCAACCACCATCGGGATTTTGGATGAACGGATAGAGGCATTAAGGCAGAAAAATTCGGTAGAAATTGCGGTAGTTACCATTCAATCCACCGGCGAGCTTCCCATAGAAGATTATGCCAATCTGCTATTTCAGAAATGGGGAATCGGGCAGAAGGGAGCAGATAACGGAGTTTTGCTCTTGGTTGCGGTCGGTGACCGAAAGGTTAGAATCGAACCGGGCTACGGCTTAGAACCCATCCTGCCGGATGGTTTATGCGGCGAGATTATAAGAAACAGAATTTTGCCCGAATTCAGAAAAG
>JBIOYE010000175.1:0-4114 GCA_044870015.1 Candidatus Zixiibacteriota bacterium | reverse complement strand
CAGCTTTCCGCTACAGTCCCTCCGTTATTTCCCCTCCAGCGGTCTTTCAGGGCTACATGATTCCCATTTACTCCGGTGTCTATGTTACACAAAAGTCTGCCGGTGCCTTTGTAACCCAATGCCCAGGCCGAATCCGCTTTTATGGCCTTAATTCCCGGCTCAATCCCCACAGCTACTTTGGGACTGAAGCCTTCTTCGACCGGAAGGATAATTTCGGCCGGGAGGTAGGCATAAATTATTTCTATATCCGGGCGGGAAGCTAATTTTTCAATTTCTGATTTGGTGGCTTTGACCCAGATCAGGTTAGATATCCAAAAGGCCCTGAAATCGGCCACTTCCCCCTTTTCTTTTTGGGCCTGCAGGTAATTTAGCAGCCCGGCCTGCGAAGTTTTGGCTTTTTCCTTCAAGGCCTCGATAATGATTTTATGATTCTGGGCCCGGGTGGCTTTGGCAGCTTTAAAGTCGGCTTTTAATTTGGCTATATCCACCTGCTCTTTTAAATACAGAAGAACCGAGAAATATTCAGTTGAAGCTCCCTGATTCAAAAGGGTTTGAAGGTACGGTTCCAAATCTGCCGCAAATGACGTGGCCAAAGCCAAACTAAAAAATAAAGCTCCTAAAATAAAAAAAGATTTTTTAAACATTTAGACTCCTTTTGCTGAAGATTTTTGGCACTCTCGCTTTTCTTTCTCAATTAGGATAAGCCGTACACCTCTTTAAATATAATCAATTTTTATTATTTAACAAGTCCTTTTTGAAGGCACCGGTTTTAGCTGTTGAGATAGGCGCCTTTGAACGGCCGGTAACTTTTCGCTTTTAATAAATTACTTTCTCAAGCTATTAAAATTGATACGAACTGACGAAGCCCGGTTTTTGGCATTGTGTAAAATTGTACTACTGAAATTTTTCCGCTTGACTTAAGATGTTTTGGCTGTCTATCTTATGTTCCAAGTTCAATTTATTGGGAAATGCCTTTATTTATTAACGGAGGTGCTTTTTGAACGTAGCAGCGGCCATTGTCTTTATCGGGATTTTAGTTTTTTTGGCCCATCTTTTCTCTGCTATATTCAGCCGCAACCGGATTCCGGATGCCCTGGAGTTAATTGTAATCGGACTAATTTTGGGTCCCGTATTAGGAATAGTGACTCCCCAGACTTTCGGGGCCGTGGGGCCCATTTTCACCAGCATTACTCTGGTGGTAATTTTGTTTGAAAGCGGGATTGGGTTAAATATTGAAAGTTTACGTAAAGCCATGCGGGGGACTTTAATGGTTACGACTTTGAATTTTGTGGTTACCATGCTGGTGGTAGGTCTGATCGCATCCGAGCTGACCGAATTAGACCCCTTGAGAGCCTTAATGCTGGGAGCCATTGTGGGAGGAACCTCATCGGTAATAGTTATTCCCTTGGTCAGACAGATAAAAATCGGCCGGGAAGCCAAATCCATTTTAGTTCTGGAGTCTGCTGTCACCGATGTGTTTACCATCACGGTGGCTTTGGCTTTTTTGGAAGCCATCAAGCTGGGGCAGATTCGCTTTGGTCTGATGTTGGGACACCTGCTTGCCACTTTTGTTTTAGCCGTAATATTTGGAACCCTGGGAGCTTTTGCCTGGTCGGTTTTGCTGAATAAAGTCCGCACCCTGCATAATTCCATTTTCACCACCCCGGCTTTTGTATTCATAATTTACGGGATAGTGGAATTATTGGGTTACAGCGGCGCGGTCGCGGCTTTAGCCTTCGGAGTCACCCTGGGGAATATAGAATTATTCAAACTTCCTTTGTTGAAACGTTATATTCCGCATGACCCCCTCTCTCTCAACGATACTGAAAAAATTTTCTTTTCTGAAATTGTGTTTTTGATCAAGACTTTCTTTTTTGTTTATATTGGAATATCAATTCAATTAACCAACATCTGGCTAGTCTCTCTTGGGTTGCTCTTAACTTTAATCGTCTTTATTTTACGCATCCCGGTGGTGAGATTTTCTGTCAATAGAACCATTTCGGTGTCGGATGCCTCGCTGATGGCGGTCATGGTCCCCAAGGGACTGGCTGCCGCGGTTCTGGCTTCCATTCCCTTGCAGCAGGGGATAATCGGCGGGGAGCTGATTCAGAATGTGACCTACGCCGTGGTTTTGTTCAGCATAGTTCTGACGGCGGTTCTGATTTTTCTTTTGGGCAAAACCAAGCTCTCCAAATTTTACGAGAAAATGTTCCAAGGTTTTAGCGCTTCTACAGAAGAGATTCCTGAAAAGCTTACTTTTGAATAATTTCTCAAACCGTACTTCTTTTTTATTAAGAACTGTTTGTCATAAAAATTGAAAGCTTAATTTCGAAATTCCTACATCTATTCAATCAATTCCGTATTGATTGATGGAGGTTGATCAAAGATTGGTAAGGGGGGAGGCTCACCGTTGATTCAAACAAGAGATTGAAAAAGATTTTACACTATGAAAAAGTCTAAGGTATCTGTCGTCATCCCCACTTTAAATGAAGAAAAAACCATCGGGCCAGTGGTTCGGTTGGTGAAGAAAGATAAGTCGGTTTCCGAGGTCATTGTGGTGGATGATAAGTCATTTGACCGCACCGTGGAGGAAGCCAAAAATGCCGGAGCCCAGGTCATCTTGAGCACCAAAATCGGCAAAGGGGCTTCTATGAGGGACGGACTGCTATTAGCCAAATACGACATAATCACCTACCTGGATGGAGATGTTGAAAACTACGACTCCAATATTATAGAAAAGATGACCTTGCCTATCCTCAAAAATAAAGCGGATTTTGTAAAATCTACTTTTTCCAGAGCCGCTGGAAGAGTTACCGAATTGGTGGCCAAGCCGCTTTTATCCATTTTGTTTCCTAAACTAGCTTCCTTCACCCAGCCCCTAAGCGGAGTAATTTCCGGAAGAAAATCATTTTTTGAAAAAATTAAATTTGAGGATGATTACGGGGTGGATATCGGAATTCTTTTGGATATGCATCTTTTGGGAGCTAGGATTTCGGAGGTAAATGTGGGAGAAATTCAGCACAAAATGAAACCCTGGCACCAACTGAGCAAAATGTCCCGCGAGGTGGCTAAAGCCATTTTGAAGAGAGCCAACAATCAGGCCCTGGCTAACCTGGATTCACTGGAGGAGATAAATATCATCCGGGACCAGATGGAGTATGCCATCAAAGAGACCCTCTTGACTTTTAAAAAAATGATAATCTTTGATAACGACAACACCCTTCTGATGGGGAGATTCATCGACTATGCCGCCAAAAAATTCGGCTTCGAGAAGGAGTTAGCCGAGATAAGAGCTAAAAACCAAAATCTGTTTTTGACCACCAAGCAAATTACCCGTCTGCTCAAAGGAAAGAATATCGGCGAGCTTCTGACAGTGGCTGAAACGGTTCCAATAGTGCCGGATACTGTGGAAATCATCCAAGAGCTTAAAAAAAGGGGTTACATCGTGGGGATTATCTCAGACGGGTATGATGTGGTGGTCAATCATATCAAAAATAAAATCGGTGCCGATTTTGCACTAGCCAACGAGCTGGAGTTTTCCCAGAGTGTCGCTACCGGAGAAATTAAGATTCCATCCTTTTTCATAAAAAATGAAAAGAGCAACTGTGGCCATGATTATTGTAAGAGCAACGCCTTATTTCACATTGCCCAACAGTATGCCATTTCCCGTTCCAATATCGTGGCCGTGGGTGATAGTCAGTTCGATATCTGTATGGTGAAAATGGCCGGAGTGGGAGTGGCTTTTTGCTCACCCAATCCCATTCTAAACAGCGTGGCTGACCAACAGATTGGAATAAAATCTTTTAAGCCTCTTCTGGAATTTGCTATGTGAGGGCTCATTTTAGTTGGCGATGAATTGGATTTTTGTTATTTTACAGTATGGACATGGAACAAACCCTAACCAAGTTGGCCAAAATCAAACCGGTCAGTACTCCTTTTTTCAGTGTCTATCTGAATACTTTGAGAAGCAAAGGCACAAAATCCAAGGGAGAGCCCTTCTTGCGCAAAATGCTCTCGCACTTTGAAGATTTCCATTCCCAATTCGGGTATGATGCTTACGGAGCCCATAAAGAGAAAGTCTTTTTGGAAAGAGTCCTAAAAGAACTTGACTTTT
>JBIOYE010000174.1:0-7212 GCA_044870015.1 Candidatus Zixiibacteriota bacterium | reverse complement strand
GTTACGTACACATTCCCGCTATCATCCACTGCCAAAGCCCTAGCTTGGTCCTCACTAAAACCCGATCCATTGTATCTTCTGATCCACAAAGTATCCCCATTAGGAGCATACTTAATGGTGACATAATCAAGATCAAAATAGTTTCCGCCGGAACCAGTCACATACACATTCCCGCTGTCATCCACTGCCAAAGCCACAGCTTCGTCCTGACCATTCCCCGGTCCCTTGTAGTGTCTCACCCAGGCCGTATCCACCTGAGCTAAGACTTGTAAAGCTGAGAAAAAAATAAAATGTAGAAAAAGAAAAGTTTTAGCTTTTGACACACTACATCTCCCTGAAATTTTAATTTTTATTTTTTACGAGAAACAAAATAATATAAAAAGAAATCTTAAAATTGTCAAGATAAATCCCTTTTCCTTTGAGGAGTTGGTACAGGTGAGGTCAGTTCCTTTGTTTATGGAGAAGCTACAACTTCAAATACGGCACCGCCTGCAAATTATATTCCGACTTTTCCCCTTTAGACAATCTAAAATCCCCCACCGCCGCAATCATAGCGGCATTGTCGGTACACAAAAGGGGAGAAGGATAAAAAATTTCCATACCTAAAACAGAAGCTCTTTCTTTCAATTTTTCCCTCAAGCGGGAATTACAAGCCACCCCGCCAGCCATAGCAATGATCTTACAATTTTTCGTTTCCGCTGCTTTTATCGATTTTTCTACCAGAACATCCACCACCGCTTCCTGAAATGAAGCGCAGATATCCGCCAAATGTTTTTGCTTCTCCGACTCGGACAATTTCTGCACATATAAAGCCACAGAGGTCTTCAGACCGGAGAAAGAGAAGTTAAAACTATCCTCTTTCAACATCCCTCTGGGAAATTTGACAAAATTTCGGTCTCCGGATTTAGCGGTTTTATCCAAAAGAGGTCCACCCGGATAACCCAGATTCAACAGACTGGCAACCTTATCAAACGCCTCACCGGCCGCATCATCCAAAGTTTGTCCTAAAAGTTCATAGTGTCCCTTATCTTTGACATAAACCAGAAGCGTATGCCCGCCGGAAATAATCAAACAGATAAAGGGTGGTGAAAACTTTTCATGCTCTAAAAAATTAGAAAATAGATGCCCTTCTAAGTGATTTACCCCTATCAGGGGTTTGTTTTTGGAGAAGGCTATAGATTTGGCGAATGTCAGTCCCATCAAGAGTGAGCCGACCAAACCGGGACCATAAGTCACCGCAATTCCATCGACCCCATCCAAAGTAATTTTAGCATCTTCCAACGCTTTTTTGGTAACCGGAATTATTGATTTTATATGCTCCCGGGAAGCCAATTCCGGCACCACACCGCCGTATTTTTGATGCACCAATTGTGATAAAATAACATTGGATAAAATCTTTTTCCCGTCAGCAACCACGCTGGCAGCGGTTTCATCACAAGAGGTTTCGATTCCTAAGATTAACATGGCAATTGAAAAATAAGAATTTCTGGTGAGAAGTAAAGTTACCTGACAGGTAGGGAATTTCTACTTCGGATTTATTTCTATTTTGGCCTGGGTTCTGCCAGAAAACCAGAAAAAGTTAGCTCAAGTGGCTTTTCCTGATCCGGCTTGGTCCATTTGACTGTCCCCTGGATTTGATTGTTCTGCACGGACCCTTGCCATAACATAACCCCTTCACTATCACTCGCGGTCTTAGAACTGAAAGTTGTGGAATTGTCAAACCAGAGGGTCTTATAATTACCTTTTCCAAACCCATAAGCCATACAGGCGGTGGATCTAAACGTCCCCCACCTGAAAATCAAACTATCCGAAATGGGAGACTGCCCTGGCTCGAGGAGCTGTACGATATAGATTTTCCCATCCAGCTTACCGGAGGGTGGCTTGTGACCTTTTGTTTTTGAAGCTGTTCCAGCCTGAGATTCCGAAACCGCGTAAGACAATGCGCTTGCTATCAGAAATAGGCTACTAACAAAAGGCAACCATTTGGCCTTAAAACCTACAGTTTTCATTTTTTTCCTTTTTTCCATTGTCGGCTAATTTTTATTTGCTAATAAGTTGTTTTCTTAAGATTTAATTTTTTGCTGACCAGTTGAGTGAACAACTTTAGTATAACTAAAATTTAATACGTTTCTAAAAATGCCTGAATCCCCCTTTATGAATTTTCTCTTTTTTCCCAATTGCCTTTGATAAATACACACCCGCTTCTTTTTTCATCTCCCCCACCAAAGTCAGCTTAATCTTTTTTGATAATTCAATCAGTTTATCGGTTTTACTTTTTGGCATGGTGAACAGCAATTCATACTCTTCTCCGCCGTACAAAGCCCAAGCCAGTGGATTTTTATTCAAAATTTTACCGGCTTTTCTGGCTTTAGGGCTTACGGGAATTTCTGATTCATAGATTACCGCCCCCAATTTACTGGCTTTGGTAATATGGCTTAACTCCGATGCCAGTCCATCACTAATATCAATCATAGAATTGGGCTTTAATTTGTTGATAATCACTCTGGCTTCAAAGATTTTGGGCTGGGGAGTCAGATGTTTTTGCGCCAAGCTTTTGGGGAATCGAAACTTTTTACTCCTTTTAGCTTTCTGCAACAGTTCCAATCCGGCCTGAACTTCTCCCAATTCACCGGTCACACAAATTACATCCCCGGCTTTGGCTTTGGACCTTAAAGTCAGAAAGTTTTTCTCCACTTCTCCCAAGATAGTTATCGTGATAAACAACCCTTTGGGGGACGAGGTAATATCTCCGCCTGAAATGGGGCAGTTAAATTTTTTAGCCAAAAGATTCATTCCGGAATAAAGCTCTAACACATCTTCAACACTGACATAAGAGGGAAGCCCCAGAGTAACTAAGGCAGTAAGAGGTAATCCACCCATAGCGGCGATGTCGGATAAATTGGCCGCCAAAGCCCGATGACCTAAATCTCGAAAAGAGAAATAACTCAAATCAAAATGAATATTTTCCAAAAGAGTATCGGTGGTAAGAATTAAATATTTGCTGGCGGAAGATTTTATGATAGCAGCATCGTCACCGATTGTGACTACGATTTTGTCAGTGTGGTTAAAAACTTTCTTTTTGATTAATTCAATTAACCCGAATTCCCCGACTTTTTTCAGTTCCATAATTGTGTCTTAAGAACTCTTAGAGAAATTTATTTATTTTTAGTGGTCATTCTGAGTCCCGATTTATCGGGACGAAGAATCCCCTCATAAATCATGGGATCCTTCACTTCGTTCAGGATGACAAGATGGGTATCCTTCCTTTTTTTTAATTATCTTCAATCAATCCGGCTGGGACTGTTCCAGTAAAATCTGGTCAATCCTTTGGGGGTGCCGAACCAGATGTAATCGCCGTCCAGCCACACAGATTGGATGTTATCATCCAGAAGCCCGTCGGCCGTGGTAAAAACTCTCCAAGCCCCGCTGACTCTATCCAGCTTCAGGGCTCCATCCGGGCTGGCTACCCAGACCACTTTTTGATTTAAGGCGATTTGGGCCGGTTCATCTCCGGGCAATTCGGTGTGGTTATGATAGATAAATCTGGCTTCGGTTTTCAAATTGTAGCTTAAAATTCCCAAATCAGTGCCGAACCAGATTTCATCACCGAAACGGGTGATGCAGTTCACCCTCCCGCCAATCATCCCTTCCGGGGTGGTGAATTTATACCAGGTGGCTTCCCCTTTGGTCAGGCGGTAAACCCCCACTCTGGTTCCTACCCAGACCCATTGGGAATCAGACTCTATGCTATAAATAGAGGTGCCCCGAGGTAAGCCGTCATTGACAGCTATCAGAGAATCTTTTTTTGAATCATACAGGTTGATACCGTAGCGGGTTCCAATCCACAAAAATCTTCCATCCGGCTTCAGCGATAAAATATTATCATCCAGAAGCCCGGAGAAGCTGTTGTAAGTTTTGAAGCTTTGTCTCTTTTTATCATATCGGATCAATCCTTCCCGAGTCCCCAGCCAGATATTCTGGTTATCTCCGGAAATCAAGTTGATTTCATTGGTCTGTAGATTGGGAGTGTAAAAGGCCTCGAAGTATTCCCAGCTTTTGTTCCCCAGATTATATTTGGTGATGCCTCTCGAAGGGGAAAAACTTCCTACCCCACCCAGCCACATCTCATTTTTATCCTGGTCGTAAAAAATGGTTTTGACGTTGCTTTCGGATAAACCGTATCTGAATAATTTCAGCTGTAAACTTCTGGTGTTTCCCACCGCTACTCCCAGCCCGCTGGCTCCCATCCAGATATTGTCCCAGTCATCTTTTAAATAAACCCGGACGGGATATTTTCTCAATAATTGGTCTTCGATATAGCCGGCATCTCTGAAAAAATTATACCCGAACTCCATGAAAAATTGGGGCAAATCTATTTTTTCTTTTCCGGTCTGCACTAAACTATCCGGAAAAACTCCCCCGTAAAACCATTCCTGAAATGTGGGCTGGTAGTAACAGGGACCGCGGGAGGTCTGAAACCAGATCTGGTCATATCTGGGGTCATAAGCCACCTGACTGACCCGATTGCTTAAAAGTCCGTCCGATTCGGTCCAGGGGTCTTCCCAGGATTCAGTAAATTTGCTGTAGCGCATGACTCCTCCGGTGGTGCCGAAATAAATATAGCGAAAGTCCTGGGCAATGGAAGTGACAAATCTTAAATTGGTGTAGCTGACCCAATCACCGGGAAAGTAACGACCTTTGGCAAATGAAATTGAGCTGAATGAAAAAATAACAAATAGGAGTTGCAAAAATACAGTTGTGATACGCTTGAGCATTCTTTTCATCTAACGGAAAAAGATGACCACTTCTATTATTTGTTGTATTTTCTTTCTAATATCTTAATTGGAGCAATTTTTATTGCAATTGGCGGTACTACTTCATTTACAAATGGATCCATTATGATTTTATTTACAGCGTTAATTAATGTCTCTCCTTCGGGGAGTAATATCGTGCAACTCAAAACATCTTTCAAGCGAATGACTTTACGAGTTCCTTGGAATTCAGATGCAAACACCTGTAATTTATAACCATAGTCCTTCTCGATTCTGTCTTCAATGTCACTTTCGGATATCACTGGCTTAAAATAAACGTACATCCTCCTATATAGAATCTCATCTGCCTTAAACTTTTCTTCTAAGATGTAAACTGTCTTTGGCTCTACCTGTATCATTGCTAAAGTGTCGCTTTTTTCAACCTTAGTACCAACTATTTTAATAGGGAAATACTCATTGCCTCGAATCACTATGTCGTAAGTTCCTTCTCGCAAGTTATCGAATTTATAATCTCCTGTTTCTTTGACAATTACGGAATCTATCAGCAGAGTATCCCTAAACAAATAAGCTTTAACACCTGGCAGCAGCTTATCTCTGTTCTTATTTGAATCTGTTACTTTCCCGTATATCGAAGAAAGATTTTGGGGAATCTTTTTGCCACCGGCTGTTGCGGGTAACGGTATAAGCAGAATGAAACAAAAAAGAGGTCCCAATAACTTATTAACTCTCCTTAGCATATCCTTATCTATTACGAATTATAAGCGGATTATTAGATAACGATTTTTAAAGCTTTACCCTTGAATTACTTTTATCAAAGTATCTCAAGCGAATTGAGGATTTGGTCTATGATCTCTTTTTCTTTGGAGAATTCTTCCCCGTGGCAGTTATAGGTGACAAAAATGAGCTTATAATTCTTGTAAAACATCCAGTAGGAGCAATAGCGGCCCCCTTCCTTGAATACTTCATAAAAGGCACAGTTGGAGTCTATTTTAATTTTTGAGATTAAATCGGCTTTCGATTTTATCTTTACCCGGTATATCAGATACTTAGCCAGCTCCTCCACCAAGTCCAGCTTCTGGTCCGTGGGAATGCTGTAAGCCGAAATCTGAAGCGTCCCCACACCCTGGTTTGGATCATACACAGATATCAAACTTCCCTCATCCTCCACTGCCCAATTCTCGGGCAGTTGCAGATTATACCAGCCGGTAGTCGAATGATATTGTATCAACTTGTTCTCTCCTTTCAAATTCATAGTCATCTGAACTTAATTATTTTCCTTTTCTTTCTATATTATCGACTTCAAAGCTTCTGGAATTTTGTCCAAAATGTCCCCGGCAATCAGCCCGTATTCGGTCTTCTCTTTCTTGGCCAAATCCCCGCACAATCCGTGCAAATAGACACCGGCTAAGGCGGATTCTAAGACAATTTGTGTCAAAGGCTTATCCTTCTCCAATTTTAATTTCTGTCCCAAAAGCCCCGCAATCATACCGGTCAAAACATCTCCTGAACCAGCTGTGGCCATCCCCGGATTTCCGCTGGAATTGACATAAACCTCTCCGGATGGCTCTGCTATCAAAGTGGGAGCCCCTTTTAAGACTAGAATCAGGTCGAACTCCTGCGCTATTTTTCGGGAAATACTGACCCTATCTTTAGAAATTTCTTCTGTCGTTAAATTTAGCAGGCGGGAGAGTTCTCCTATGTGGGGTGTGATAATTAGGGGAAAAGGTAAATTTTTCAGCGCGGTTGAATCTTTAGCAAAGGCATTCAAGCCGTCTGCGTCCAAAACCAAAGGTTTATTCACTCGACCAGTAACCAATCGTCTCACCAATTCCAGGGTCTCAAAATGTTGCCCTAAACCCGGACCTATGGCATGGCAGTCGGAATTTTCCAAATGAGGTGTAATTCCTCCCAATCCTCGTAGGGCCAGAGCCCCTTTTTTTCCCACATCCGGCAGAGGTCTGGTAATTACTTCGGTTAGTTTTATTTCAAAAATAGGATTTAAAGTTTCCGGCACTCCTAAGGTGACCAGACCGGCTCCAATTCTTAGGGCGGACAAAGAAGCTAAGCAAGCCGCACTGGTCAATCCGGTCGAACCGGCCAAAATAAAGACCTTCCCGCAGTCCCCTTTATGAACATTTCCCGGCCTTTGCGGCAGAAATTTTTTTACTTCATCTTCTGTGATTAAATTCAGGTTTGATTTTACAGATTGAATGACTTCTTGAGGAATTCCGATATCAACCACTGTCAACTCCCCGCAAAAATCTCTCCCCGGATAAAAAACCTGGGCAATTTTCGGCAGCCCCATTGTAACGGTTCGGTCGGCTTTGATACAAATAGACCTCACTTGTCCTGTGTCGCCTTCCAAACCCGAAGGTATATCCACGGCTAAAACCGGTATTTTGGACTCATTCATTCTTTTGATAATTTCTTTTTCTAAACC
>JBIOYE010000173.1:0-3177 GCA_044870015.1 Candidatus Zixiibacteriota bacterium | reverse complement strand
TCCGCTTCATCTGCGGGACCAATGAAGTTCATTTAGAATTGGAGAAAAGGATATCATCCTTCCTAAAATGCGAGGATACCATCCTCTATCTATCCTGTTTTTCCGCCAATGAGGGTCTCTTTGCCGGTCTTTTGAATGACAGATTGGGATTCGACAACTACAAAGATATCATCTACTCTGACCGTTTGAACCATGCCTCTATAATTGATGGAGCCCGTTTGTGTAAAGCCGAGACCACCGACCGGAAAATTTATGAACATAAGGATGTAAATAATTTACAGAAACTTTTAGAAGAGGACAAGGATAAAAATTATCGTTTCAAAATCATTGCCACAGATGGGGTCTTTTCTATGGAAGGGGATCTGGCACCTTTGCCAGAGTTGGTTTCCTTGGCTAAAAAATATAATGCGCTTCTAGTGGTAGATGATTCTCACGCCCTGGGAGTTTTGGGGAAAACCGGTCGGGGAACTCCGGAAGAGTTAAACGTCCTGGGGCAGATTGACATCATCAGCGGGACTCTGGGTAAAGCCATGGGTGGAGCGGTGGGCGGATTTATCTCCGGCAAAAGAGATATCATCTCTTACTTACGTCAAACTTCCCGGCCTTATATTTTTTCCAATTCTCTGCCACCCTGTTTAGCGTATTCGGCTATGAAAGCGTTCGAGCTTCTGCAGAAAGATAAATCTCTGGTGAAAAAGTTAAGAGAAAATACCGATTATTTCAGGAAGGAAATTAAAAATCTGGGATATAAAATAATAGATGGCATTCATCCGATTGTGCCGATTATGCTGGGTGAAGCAGCGTTGGCTCAAAATGCCAGTTTTGAATTATTAAAAGAAGGGGTCTATATCAAAGGTCTATGGTTCCCGGTAGTCCCCAGGGGAGAAGCCCGTTTGCGAGGACAGATTTCCGCGGCTCATTCTAAAAAAGATCTGGATAAAGCCCTAAACGCTTTTCAGAAAGTAGGAAAGAGGTTGAAAATTATATAAATGAACCGCTTCATAAATCTCTACATCCTGTTTTTCCTAATCTTGGGGAATATTATATTCGGGATTTTAAATCGAAAGTTTTCCGCCGAAGATGTCCCCATTATCAAACGAGATAGAAGCTACAAAATGCTACATGCTATCCGCTTCAGCTTACTATTTATCTGGGCCGTGGCGTTTTTTCTGGCTGAATTAAATCAGCTTAAATTGCTTCCCCTAGCAGAGCCGACCCGAACTTATATCAGAATTTTGGGCTTGATTTTATTTACCCTGGGTAGTTTGTGGATTTTATGGGCACGCTGGAGTTTGGGGAAATGGTTTTCCACTAAATTTGCGGTTAAAAAAGGGCATCAAATCATAAAATCAGGTCCTTATAAAATCGTGCGCCATCCCATTTATCTAGGACTGACTTTAGCAATCTGGGGAGCTACATTAGCCCTGGATAGTTTGATTACTTTAATAATTTTAGCCATCCCGTTTCCGATTACCCTGTATCTGAATATCAAAGCTGAAGAAAAATTATTATCCAATGAGATGGCCGGCGAATACCAGAAATATCAGCAAGAAGTGCCTGGCTTTTTCCCCTTTATTAAAGCCAAACCCAAGACTCGGTAGATTCTGATTCAAACTACAAAAGCTCTCCCGGAGCTCATTTATTTTTACTGCCTCAGCCGACCTTAAAAGCGGGGACGTAGCTTTCACCGGCAAAAATATTTGCCGGAGACAAACCGATTCTTTGAGCAATTTCTCGGGATAATTTTTCCAAATCTTCTTTGGCAAAACCTTCGCTGGAAAATAGAATCTCCTGGTTTTTGTCAATCAGAAACAAAGTCGGCACCACCGTGATTCCGTAAGCATAAGAGATTTGATAATTATTCTGGTCTAATAATAACGCGAAGCTGATTTTGTATTGGCTGGCAAACTGCAGGGTCTCGGCCTGGTTATTCTGGGAAATTCCCCACAGGGTGAATCCTTTGCCGGCATAATTTTTATGTAACTTTTCCAAAAAGGGAAAGGTAAACTGGCAGGTGGGGCAGTTGATTTTGAAAAAGGCAAGCAAAGTTAAATCACTGCTTAATTTTTCTTTCAAAGAATGACTTTTACCGTCCGTTCCGCTTAATTTAAAATCCGGGGCTTTGGTTCCGGTTTCTAAAAGGGACATTATTTTCCTCCAGTTATTTCTTAAATTTAAAAAAGTTTTAATTCTATGTCAAGCTGGTTTTTTGCGATGAAATAAATGCAGTATGGTTCGCAAAATTAATTTTACATCACCCTTTAACCCCAATTCCTTGATCTGGTCGATTAATTTTTGCTGGTCTACTTTATCCTTTTGGTAGATTACCTCAACTGTGCGGTTGTCCGCATCAACTCTGGCTTCCACTACTCCCGAAAGCCCTTCCAGGGCTTTTTTAGTTCTATTAGCTCAGAAGCCGCAGGGGATGCCGGTTACTTCTAATGAAAGCCGTTTCAGACTGCTCTCCTGGGGAGAATCGGAGACGACTATTATTTTTAATCTGGCGAATAGATTCTTTAGTTTCAAAATGGGCTTGGTTTATATTAATTACGAAAATTGAGGTGGATTATATCAAATACTAAAAAAATTAGGTCGGTTTTTAGGCCGACCTAACCTACTGGGGAAAAATAGCTCCTTTGTATCTTTACCCTATTACAAAATTTTTTTAAGGAGCGGTCTGAACCTGACCCGGACCGCTGAATTCCACCAAACCGGTGCTCAATTTGGCCTGGATGTCAAACCGCAAAACTACCTGGTCCTGCTGGTCTTTCCCTAAATCTAGAGCTTCAATCTCCAGCATCAATCCCACAAAATCAGGCGTATTGGAGACCGTAATTTCCGCAGTCAGTTTGATTTTGTCGCTTACCTCAAAAGCGGTAAGCTCAAATTCGCTGTAGAAATTGGCATCATCGGTCTTCGCAATATGCCCGGAACCGAAACAGTTCTTTCCCTGGGTTCTGTGACCGGTGACGGTCATCTGGACCGTGCCCGCCTCTCCGTTGGAAAGCTGGCTGGACTCGATGGCCACGTTGTTGACTTCAGCCCGGGTGGGCCCGCCCTGGGAATTGAAAATTCGGCTGGTGGAATCACATCCTGAAAGTACTAAACTTAAAACCAGTAAAATTCCAAAAACTCCTAAGGGCTCGACTGCTCTCACCCTGAAGGGACAAAAGTACT
>JBIOYE010000172.1:0-6139 GCA_044870015.1 Candidatus Zixiibacteriota bacterium | reverse complement strand
GCGGGTCCAAACTGGCATCTTCATAATCCAGTCCCATGACAATCCCCAATGCCAGCAGATTTTCCGACATCGGATACATAAAACTTCCTCCGAAAACATTGGCAGGCAAAGGCCAGCCCATAGTGTGCACCACCTCTTTTAAAGGGGTTTTGGTCTGCCAGATCTCTTTGACTCCCTGGGCATAAATTTGGGGGTTTGGAGATTTTATATTTTGCCATTTGAAAAATGCCTGTGTCAAAAGCCCCCGTGAACCTTCACCTAAAACTACCACCTTAGCCGCAATATCTGTTCCGGGCTGATAATTTTCCAACTGCTTACCGTCACGGTTTTTGCCGCTGTCCGAAGTTCTGACACCGATTACCTGATTATTTTCAACCAGTAATGCTTTAACAGGAAATCCGGTAATGATATTTACCCCCAGCTCTTCAGCTTTTTGGGCTAACCATCTGGTTACTTCACATAATGAAGCAATGAAATTGCCGTGGTTTTTCATAGGCGGAGGGGTAGGAAGGCGGATGGCTTTCTTATTCGTCAGAAATAAAACTTTTTCACTCTTAACCGGTTCGCAGAAGGGGAATTCTTCGGGTTTCAGATTGGGGAAAAGTTCTTTAAATGCTCCAGGGTTAATTATGGCGCCAGAAAGGATATGCTGGCCCACCTCATTGGCTTTTTCGACTACCGCGATTTGCACTTCTCCCAGTTTCCCACCGGTTTTCTCATTTTCTGCTTTGACTAATTGAGCTAACTTAATCGCGCCGACTAAACTGGCCGGTCCGGCACCTACGAAAAGAATATCAAAATCAACCCTTTCTTCACCGAGTTTTTCATGGATAATAATTTCAGATAAAGGCAACTCCTTTTGATAATGGGCTGGGATAATTTTCTTATCTGTGACTGTCATAGTTTTTGTATATATTTTTAATCAACAAATATAACAAAAATTTAGCAAATTGGCTACAAAGTCGGCTTGCGTCAATTGACTTATTCTACACCCAAAACTATCTTAAAATTATATGCTCTCTCTGTCAAACTCAACTTTGCATTTATTTTTGGAATGTCCGCGCTGTTTCTGGCTACATTTCAACCAGAAAATATCCCGACCCCGGGGGATTTTTCCGACTCTTCCGACCGGTATGGATTCGGTGATAAAAAATTACTTCAATCAATACCGAAGCATAGGCGAGCTTCCTCCCCTGATTTCCGGTAAGGTAGAGGGGAAATTAGCTGACATCTCTTTGAATCTGAATTTTGTCGATGCGAATCTGGATTTAAAAATAACCGGCAAGCTGGATGAATGCCTGGTTTTAAATGACGGGATATATATTCCTTTGGACCACAAGACCAGAAGCTCTCTGCCCAATAATATCGGATACAGCCAGAATTATTACCAGACCCAGATGGATACCTACACCCTTTTGCTGCAAAAAAATGGCTTTGCCACGCGGAATCAAGCTTATATAGTTTACTATAGCCCGGCCAGAGGAGAATTACACAAGGGAGTTCCTTTTGAAGTGGAGGTGCATTCCATCTCGACCAGCCCGGATAGAGCTTTTTTGCTGTATCAATCTGCCAAATCCTGCTTGGAAGGAGAATTACCTGAATCTAATCCGGAGTGCGAATTTTGTATTTGGCAAAAGAAAGCTTCCCAGTTTTAAGCCAAAGAGTTTAAGTGGAATTCTTGCAAATTAAACCACATATTTTCCCTTGACAAATTTTGTCCAATCTGCTTTTTTATAGGAACTTTTAAATTATAACACACAAGGATTTTCTATGAAATTAATCGCCAAAGAAAGCAACGGAATCGCCATAATGGAGCTGCAAGGAGATGTGGTGGATGTTTCTCATACCACCCAGGTCAGAGATAAGATGCGGGAATTTGTCTCCAAGGGGATAAAAAAAGTCATTTTCGACCTGTCCAAAGTTACCCTGATGAACTCTTTAGGAGTAGGAATTTTGATTTCGGCTTTGACCACCATGAAAAGTAATAAGGGGGAGCTGAAGCTTTCCAGAGTGACCGAAAGAATTAAATCTCTTTTGGTGATAACCCGCTTGGTCACTATTTTCGAAACTTACAATAGCATAGAGGAAGCCGTAAACAGTTTCAAATCTTAAGACTCAACCAATAAAGGAGCTAGAATGAAGCTTTCGTCGCGTGAGGTTAATGGAGTAGTGGTCTTGGAACCCAAAGGAAACATAATGGGAGGACCGGATGCTACCTTGCTGCATGAGAAGTTGCACGAATATATAAAACAAAATAAAAAGAAAATCGTCATAGACCTTTCCAAAGTAGAATGGATGAATTCTACCGGGTTGGGAATTTTGATTTCCGGCTTGACCACTCTGCGGAATAATGGAGGCGAGCTAAAATTAGCCAACGTGACCGACAAAATTCAGTCCCTTCTGGCCATCACCAAGCTGGTCACGGTTTTTGAGACATACGATTCAGTGGATGAAGCGGTAGCCAGCTTTAAATAGGCATTTATCCCGATTTTTCAGCCGAAAAGCTTCGTTAAAAAAACGTAGAATATGGTGGAGTCTTGTGTCACTTGCCATGAAAAAACCGGTGAAAAAAAATAACCAAATAATAGTCCCTTCCAATTTGGATTATCTGGCGGAAGTGGATAAGTTCGTAGAAAAAAAGCTCAAGAAAACCGGATTGACCAAAAGCCAGCTGGCCGATATCGCTATTTCAGTCACAGAGGCGGTCACCAACGCCATGCTGCACGGCAATAAAAAAGACCCCCGCAAAGAAGTTACCATTGATGTTGAGGTGATGCCCACCGAAGTGGTGATTACCATTCAGGACCAGGGCAACGGTTTTGACCCGGAAAAAGTTCCCAATCCCACCGAAGAGGATTTGATAAAAGTAGCCGGAAGGGGAGTTTTTATTTACAAGGCCTTGATGGATAAGGTGGAGTTTTCAAGTAAACCTCAGGATGGAACGACCGTCAAGATGGTCAAAGAGATTAAGCCGGAAAAAAAATAAATTAAGAAGACTTACCTATTTTCAGTAAATTTCTCCCTGACCAGAAGACCGCCGTAAATAAAATCGGCTCAGAAAACTTCTTAGCATGAAAAAAGATAAAATCAGGCTTCCCCGCAGAGAATGGGTCCGCTCACCAGCCACCAAAGTTAAAACTTCCTCTAAAGTTTATTCCCGTAAAAAATTAGCCAAAATAACAAACGTAGAATTTTTGGAAAAAAGGGAATTTAGGTTTTGCCCCATCTGTTCGGCTGAGTTAGTAGAAAAAGTCTTAGATAAGAAAGAAAGAAAGGCCTGTCCGGTCTGCGGTTTTGTCTATTATCAAAACCCGGTTCCGGCGGCCGCTGGCATAATCGAAAAAGAGGGGAAAGTTCTGTTGGTCCAGAGAAAATTTAACCCTTATGCACAAGACTGGTCGCTCCCCAGCGGATTTATGGAGTACAGCGAAACTCCGGAGGAATGCGCTAAAAGAGAGACCAAAGAAGAGACTGGCTTGGATATCAAGATAAAAAATCTGTTTAACATTTACCTTGCCACAGACGACCCCCGCACCCATGTGGTTTTGATGGTTTACGAAGCTGACATTATCCAGGGTAACTTAAAAGCCGGAGATGATGCCAAAGAAGTCCGGTTTTTCACCCCTGCGGAATTCCCCGCCAATATTGCCTTTACTGCTCACAAGCGGGCTTTGAAAGAATATTTTGAAAAAAAGCTTCATAAATATCATTAGAAATCTTCCGACAATCCTATCTTTAAGACAGTTCAAATTAGTTTGACTTATATGGTTTTAAACCGTATAATCTTTACCAAATTATAGAGGAACGAATGAAAGCTCTAATTACCGGAATCACCGGTCAGGACGGGTCATATTTAGCGGAATTTCTGCTTTCCAAAGGATATGAAGTATTTGGGATGGTTAGGCGCTCTTCCACTGAAAAATTCGACAGAATCAACCATATCATAGATAAAATCAAGCTGAAACAGGGAGATTTATTAGACCAGCTTTCCATAATCAGATTAATCGAAGAGGTAGAGCCAGATGAAGTGTACAATTTAGCAGCCCAATCTTTCGTGCCCACTTCCTGGCACCAGCCGGTTCTGACCGCCGAGTTTGATGCCGTGGGGGTAACCCGGATTTTAGAAGCCATCCGGCAGGTCGACAAAAAAATCAAATTTTATCAGGCCTCCTCGTCTGAAATGTTCGGGAAGACGCAAGAATTTCCCCAGACCGAAAAAACCCCTTTTTATCCCCGTTCCCCTTACGGTGTGGCTAAAGTCTATGGACACTGGATTACCGTCAACTACCGGGAATCTTACGGAATCTTTGGATGTTCGGGGATTTTATTCAATCACGAATCACCCCGTCGCGGGTTAGAATTCGTCACCCGGAAGGTCACAGATGGTGTGGCTAAGATCAAGCTGGGCTTAACAGACAAGCTTTATCTGGGAAACCTGGATGCCCAGAGGGACTGGGGTTATGCCGGTGATTATGTGGAATCGATGTGGCTGATGCTGCAGCAAAAAGAGCCGGATAATTATGTAGTAGCCACCGGAATTTCTCATTCGGTCCAGGATTTAGTTCGGGTAGCCTTCGATTCAGTCGGTCTGGATTGGCAGAAATATGTCAAAGTGGACCAGAATTTAGTCCGTCCGGCGGAAGTGGACCATCTTTTAGGTGATGCCTCCTATGCCAAAAAGAAACTGGGCTGGAAACCGAAGGTTTCTTTCGAACAGATGATAAAAATGATGGTGGAGCATGATTTAGCCCTGCAGCAGAAGGTTCTAAAGCATAAAGATTAAAAATGACGGTTCTGGTGACCGGGATAGCTGGATTTGTGGGTTCATATCTGACAGAGCTATTATTGGAAAAAAATGAAAAGGTAGTGGGGCTATACTGGAATTCAAATTTAGAAAATATCGAGCATATAAAAAATAAAGTACAGCTTTTTCCGTGTAACGTGGCTGATTTCAGACAAATCTATCAGATTATCAAAAAAATAAAACCCCAAGAGATTTATCATCTGGCCGCCGTCAGTTCGGTGGGAAAATCTTTTTCGGAGCCGGTTTTTACTTTTAAAGTAAATTTCGGGGGGACCCAGAATATTTTAGAAGCTGTGCGAAAAGAAAATTTGAAATCCAGAATTTTGATACCCAATTCGGCTGATATGTACGGAAGAGTTTCTGCCAGAGATTTACCCATCAAAGAAACTCATCCTTTAAAACCCCTCAGCCCCTATGCCATCAGTAAAACCTGCGCCGATGTTTTGGCGGAGCAGTACTTTAAAATTTATGGCATTCCGGTAATCCGCACCCGCTCTTTCAACCACACCGGTCCCAGACAGACGTTAGGTTTCGTTATCCCGGACTTTGCCAGCCAGGTGGCTAAGATTGACCTAAATTTGCAAGAACCAAGTTTAAAAGTAGGAGATTTGAGAGCCAAACGGGATATTTCGGATGTGCGGGATATAGTTTATGGATATTATTTGCTGATGAAAAAGGGAAAACCCGGGGAAGCGTATAACATTGGTTCCGGAAAAATTTACAGTTTAAAGAAAGTTTTGCAATATCTGGTTTCTCTATCCTCGCCTAAAATTAGAGTCGAAATCGACAAAACTCGCTTAAGAAAAATTGATATACCGGTGCTGCAAGCCGATATTAGTAAAATAAAAAAAGATAGCGGATGGAAAGCCAGAATCCCACTGGAAAAGACTTTGGAAGATACCTATAATTTCTGGAGAGAATACTGGTCAAAAAATCTCAATTAGGAAGAATTGTATGGCAGGCAAAAAATCAACCATTTCCAAATTAGAAAAGAAGATTAAAGCCAAAGAGGCAATAGTGGGGATAGTGGGTCTGGGTTACGTCGGGCTTCCCTTATCCGTTGAATTTGCCAATGCCGGCTTTACCGTCTTCGGTTTTGATATCGATAATAATAAGGTCAATACCGTCAACGCCGGCAAATCGGACGTGGATGATGTTCCGGATGAGGAGATTAAGAAGTTGGTTTATCTCAAAAGAATCTGGGCCACCACCAATTTCAGATTTTTAAAAGAGGCTGATTGTATCTCCATTTGTGTTCCCACCCCTTTAAATAAAACCAAAGACCCGGATGTTTCCTATATCTTAAGCGCAGTCGGTCAGGTCAAAAAATATTTA
>JBIOYE010000171.1:0-5017 GCA_044870015.1 Candidatus Zixiibacteriota bacterium | reverse complement strand
TATTCGGAGTCGAGGGATTGGGTGGTTTCCTGGCCGGAATTATTTTGACCGGACAGCTTTTGGCGGTTATGCTTTCCAATGCCGGTGGAACCTGGGATAATGCCAAAAAATCTATTGAGGCCGGATTATACGGAGGCAAGGGAACCGAAGCTCATAAAGCCGGAATTATTGGTGACACAGTGGGAGACCCGTTCAAGGATACGGCCGGTCCATCTCTGAATCCTTTGATTAAGGTCATGAATTTAGTGGCCATTCTGATTTTACCTTTAATCGTGGGCGCCAGCAAATTGCCCGACAATGTCAAGGTGATTGTTTCCATCATTTCGATAATTGTTCTTCTGACATTTTTACTTATCAGCAAACGCAAAGTGGAATATTAGGCAGGTCAATTTAGATTTTTGCATTTCTCAAACTTATCTTGAGCCGGTGTAGTATATAAACTATACCGGTTTTTATTTTAATTTATAAAAAATGTCCAAACAAATTTTGATTTTAGGCGCAGGTCCGGGCGGTTTAGCCACCGCTAATCTTTTAAGAAAGAAACTCCCTTACGAACACAAAATCTTTCTGATTGACAAGAAGCACAAGCAGTCTCTGGGTTTGACTTACATTCAGGTAATGTTTGGCTTAAGGAAACCACAAGGGGTAGCAAAAGATTTAAGCTCTGTCAATCGTAAAAATATCATTTTTTTCAATTCCGAGATTAAGCAAATCGATTTAGCCAATCAGATAGTTGCCTTTGATTCTCAACAATTAACCTATGATTATCTTGTAATTTCTTTGGGAGCCAATTTATCTTTGGAAGAGATTCCGGGACTTTCTTCCAGTCATTATTTTTACGATTTGGAGCCGGCCGAAAGATTACACTCGGTATTGAAAAATTTCAAAGGTGGGAAAATAGCTTTGGTGGTGGCCAGACCTCCTTACAAATGCCCGGCTGCACCGTATGAGGCCGGCTTGCTTTTGGACTGGTATTTTGGTCACAAGAAAATCAGGAACAAAGTTGATATCAAAATGTTTACTCCCGAACCACAGCCAATGCCCACCGGCGGACCTATAGTAGGAGAAAAAATTAAGCAATTCTTGCAGGAGAAAAATGTGGGTTTTAACCCTAATTTCAGATTGACACAAGTCGATAGCGGCAATCACAAACTCCTTTTTGAAAATGGTTCAACCGCCGAATATGATTTGTTGATTTCAATTCCGGTTCACAAAGCAGCGGAAGTGGTTAAAGATGCCAATTTACTTTCTGAAACTGGATGGATTTCAGTAGATAAATATAATTTGAAAACTAATTATCCTAACGTCTATGCCATCGGGGATGTAACCAGTATCAAATTGCCTAATGGGGCATTTTTACCCAAAGCCGCTGTCTTTGCCTTAAGCCAAGCCGAAGTTGTTGCCAACCATTTAGCCAGCGAAATTTTAAGCGGCAAAAAGTCCAAAGGGTTTGATGGAAAGGGCTATTGTTTCCTGCAGACCGAACCCAAAAAATCCGCTGCTGCCGTGGGGAGTTTTTTTGCTGAACCGAATCCACGGGTTAAGCTAAGGAAGCCGAGTTCGGCTGGTTTTAAAGGAAAGCTAAAGTTCGAAAAGGACTTTTATCACAAGTGGTTCTAATCGGTTTTCTAAAATATTCTTTTTCTTTCGTATTATCTATAAAAGGGAGGGTTTTGGAGAATTGTATTTTTTGTGCAGCAAAATTGGCAGCAGGTCATAATTTTTGCCCTCGCTGTGGTCTCTCCACCCTTTTAGCGCTTCCTTATCACCCTTCCATTCAGCATTACGAAAGATTTTTATTTTTGTCACTGGCAGGAATTGTATTGGGTTTATTGGCCTGTATTTTGGCTTATTTACAGACCGCAACTTCAGTTTTTGTTCTTTTTCTTATTCTCTCTTTAACCGCTAGCGGCCTGACTTTTGAAGCCACTTTCAGCAAAAGTGATGTGCTCATTTTGAAACTCCTGTCTTTGTGCGGATTTTTTCTCTCCTTTCTGGCTTTCCTGCTAATTTTACTTTTGAATTCCTCTGGGCAGGGCCTCGGTTCTTATTTTTAATTAAATTCTTGACAAATAGTACCCCGTAGCTTCAGCAGACTCTTTCAATCTACTTGACTTCTGCAACTTTTTTAGCTTAATTTACGTCTAACTAATTAACATGGAAGGAGAACTAATATGACAGAAGCTATAGGAACTGCCCTCCCGGAGCAAAAGTCCATGAGCGGTTTTTCCAGAATCTGGGGAATGTTTTTCAGACCGAGAGAAGTTTTCACAAGCTTAAGAGATAAGCCCAACTGGCTTTTACCCTTCATTCTGGTCTGCCTGGTTTCATTGATCGTGGTCTATGTAACTTATGACGCCAGAATGTCTGACGTCAGGAATAATATTCTTTCCAATCCCAATATAACCGAGGAACAGAGAGCGGTCGTGGAAGAACGCCTCAATCAACAGAGTCCCATCCTTTCCGTAGTTTTTACTCCGGTTGGGGTTACCATCTATATCTTCTTTGTCACACTGGTCTTGTATCTGGTCTTCAATGTAATCTTAGGCGGTTCTGGGTCGTTCAAAAAGATGCTCTCTATTTTTACCTATTCTAGCCTAGTAGGCGTCCCGGAATTCATTATCAAGACTCCCCTGATTTTAGCCAAAGGTTCGATTGAAAGGGTCCAGACCAGCTTGGCTTTGTTTCTGCCGGTGGATTTATCCGACAAGTTTTATTATAACTTTTTGGCCGGATTCGATATTTTCAATTTCTGGCAGGTAATGTTGATATCATTGGGAGTTTCTGTGGTTTATAACTTTACTTTTAAGAAATCTTTTACCACGGTTTTTATCTTATGGATTTTAGCCATTCTGGTTGGGACGGTGCTTAAAACCGTCTTTGGTGGAATGTTCGGAATGTAATGTAAGGAGGAATAAACGACATGAAGAATTTTGTCAGGAGTCTGGTTTTAATTCTGTTTTTGAACTGTTTGATAGTTGGTCAGGTGTGGGGACAGAAACCCTTGACCATTGAGGAGGCCATTCAGATTGCATTAAAAAATAATTCAACTTTGAAATCATCCGAAGAGCTCTATAAAGCCAGTAAATCCAGCGCCTTCGGGGCCTGGAGCAATTTTCTACCCCGGGCCGACGCTTCCTTAGGAAGAAACGAATATGATGAGCCCCGTACATTTTTCACTTTCGCTCCCCCTTATTTATTGACCTCCAGTAGTTCTTACAATTTCGGTCTGTCGATCAATCAGACCATTTTCGACGGCGGGTTTTCCTGGTTCAATCTGGGATACAGAAGGGCTTTGCAGAGGTCCTCTGAAAATAGTTATCAGCAGACCAAACAAGAAACCATTGTAGCAGTTAAAATTGCCAGTTTTGGGCTTTTAAAGGCCGAGACCCTTTTGGAGGTTCAGCAGGATGTTGTCAAAAGATCTCAACAGCAATTAGATATTGCCAAAGCTCGCTATGATTTGGGCTCTGCTTCCTTATCAGATTATTTAAAAGCCAAGGTTCTTATTTCCAATGCTAAATTAGATTTAGTAAATGCCAAAAATGCGGTGGAAATTGCCCGGGCAACCTTAAATACGGTCCTGGGAATTAGTGTCAACAGCCCCACCACCATCGATGCCAAACTGGAATACCAGAAATATGAGATAAATCTGGACAACTCTCTTAAAACTGCTCTGGCAACTCATCCTCTGGTAGAAAAATCCAAAGCCGATTTGGATGCTTCCGAGGCTCAGCTGATGTCGGCCTGGAGCCAGCATCTGCCTTCTCTTTCGGCCAGTTTTGATTACGGCTGGTACGATGCCAGATTTCCGAAGACCAGACAGGATTGGGGCCGGATTGACAGCTGGTCGGTCAATTTTAGAGTATCTATGAATATTTTCTCCGGTTTTCAGATTCAATCCGACATCAATTCTGCCAAACACAGCAAGAGAGCTGCTGACGAAAGATTAGCTCAACAGAAAAAAGACTTGGAACTGCAGATACGCACCGCCTATTTAAACTTACAATCAGCCGAGGAAAAAATCTCGGTCACACAGGAAGCGGCCAAATCAGCAGAAGAAGATTTGAACCTGACTCAGGAAAAATACAATCTGGGAGCGGCTTCCACTCTGGAACTTCTGGATGCCCAGGTCAGCTATAGAACCGCCAAAACCAATGAGGTCAATGCTCTTTTTGATTATACCGTAGCGGTCTCGGAGCTGGAAAAAGCTCTGGGGAAATATGCCAATTAACAGCAACAGATTTCAAGGAATGGGAGGTTGAATTAGAATGAAGAAACGAACTAAATGGTTTCTGTTCGGAGGCGGGGGTGTGATAGTCGCGCTAATAATCCTCTTGAATATAATGTCCGGCGGAGAAAAAGCCACCAAAGTCCAGACCGATAAGGTCAAAAAGTCGGATTTGACTGCTTTTGTAACTGCTAATGGAAAGATTGAACCGAAGACGAAGGTGAAAATTTCTGCCTATGTGCCGGCTAAAATAACCGGCTTACCGGTCAAAGAAGGGGATAAAGTTCGCAGAGGACAGCTTTTGGTGCAGTTGGACCCTTTGAACTATCAAGCTTCTATGGATCAAGCCCACGCCGGCTTACAGAGTAGTCAGGCCCGCTTGAACTTGGCTAAAGCCAATCTGGAGCAATCCGAATTGGTTTTCAAAAGACAAAAACAGCTTTTTGAGAAGAATCTGACTTCCCAGGAACAATTTGATGCGGCCCGGACCCAGTATAATGTATATCAGGCCGAATACGATGCTGCTGTGCATTCAGTATCTCAAAATAAGGCCGCCCTGGATCAAGCCAAAGATAATCTGGACAAAACCACCATAACCACCCCCATCAACGGAGTGGTGACCGATTTGAACGCCGAAGTGGGAGAAATTGTTCTGGTGGGAACCATGAATAATCCCGGGACTGTGATTATGACGGTTTCGGATTTATCCGAAATCGAAGCGGAAATAGAAGTAGACGAGACCGATATTGCCAATGTGAAAATCGGACAGGAATCTAAATTCAGAAT
>JBIOYE010000170.1:0-2826 GCA_044870015.1 Candidatus Zixiibacteriota bacterium | reverse complement strand
AATTCGGTTCGGAACAGCCCCACTCCTTCGGCTCCATAATCCAAAGCCGCTTGGGCTTCCTCCGGAATTTCTAAATTGGCCAAAAGATTTATCTTTTTTCTATCTTTGGTCATAGCCGATTTCTTTTTCAAAAACTGGAGCTTCTTTCTCTCCTGAGCTAACTGTTCCTGCCTGACTTTGAACTCCCGTAAAGTCTCCTGGTCCGGAGAGAGGATTACTCTGCCTGACTCGGCATCCAGCACCACCGGCAGACCGTTTTTCAGTTCATAGAAGTTTTCCTCCATTCCCACCACCATGGGAATTCTCAAGGATTTGGCTAGAATCGCCACATGCGAGGTAACCCCGCTTTCTTTCAAGACCAAGCCCCCGACTTTTTTCTTTCTCAAATTCAAAAGATCGCTGGGAGAAAGATGGGTAGCGAAAACGATGGTTGGAGATTTTAAGCCATCCAAACTCTTTTGTCTGATTCCCAGCATATGCTCCAGCATCCGGTTTTTTAGAGCCTGGATATCAAAAACTCTTTCCCTCAGATATTGATTGGGTGAAGAGGATAAGGCGCCAATGGCCTCATCTAAAACCGCCTCATAAGCCCATTCTGAGTTTATTTTATCCTTTTGGATTTTTTCCATCACATTCTGCTTGAGTATTTCATCCTCCAGAAACATTTTTTGAATTTCAAAAAACTTGGAGTAATCTTTTTTCAATTTGGTATCAGAGCTATTCTGGGCTTTTAAAACCTCTTTTCTGGCTAAATTCAAAGCTTTTTGGAAACGCTCAATCTCCGAGGCAATTTCTGAGGTGTATAGTTTTTTCCGGGGAACTGTTATCTCTTTTTGGTTGAACAAAAAAATCTCTCCGATGGCAATCCCCGGCGAAGCTACTTTTCCTTTCCAGATGGTTTCTCTGTTTCCCGGTTTATTTTCTTTCATTTATTTTAATTTTCCCCGAACTTATTTTCAAAAAGTTTTACCAGCTCTTCCACTACTTTCTCCTCGTCCTCTCCCCAGGCCTTGATAATTATTTTACTATTCGGCTCAGCCGCCAGCATCATCACCCCCATTACAGATTTGGCATTGATCTCTATCTCTCCTCGGATTAAGCGCACCTCGGATTTGAATTTGGATGCTTTCTGAGCCAGAACCGAGGCCGGACGGGCATGTAAGCCCAATTTATTTTTGACCACCACCTCTCTTTCGACCAAATTAAACCTTTCTTTTCAAACTTTTGTAAACATTTTGCCGGAAAGCTGTTTGACCAACCCTTTGAGCTCTAAATTAAGCAGCACTGACAGGGCTTGTCCGGTGGAGAAAGATACTGTCTGGGCAATCTGGTCTATGTGAGCCGGCTCGGTGGAGAGTATCTGATAAATAGATTTTTCTTCAGCTATTAATTCTGGCATAATTTTTACTTTTTCGGCGCCGGTGGAAGTATATACTTTTAGCTCGGTAACAATATCTTCGGCGGAAGTGACCAGCTTAGCTCCCTGCTTAATCAGGGCATTGGTCCCTTCACTGGTTCTGGAAGTCAAATTTCCCGGTATGGCAAAGACCTCTTTGTTTTGGTCCAAAGCAAATTGAGCAGTCAGCAAAGCCCCGGACTTTGCTCCGGCTTCGACAACTATTACACCCAAGGATAAACCTGAAATTATCCGGTTACGGGTGGGGAAATTTTCTTTTTCCGGTTTGGTTCCCAGCATAAACTCGGAAATAATGGCCCCTTTTTCGATTACCCTTTCCACTAATTTTTTATTCTCCTTAGGGTAAATCACATCTAGGCCGGAGCCGAAAACAGCAATAGTTCTGCCGCCAGCAGCAAGGGCAGCTTGATGGCTGTAGGTATCAATCCCGGAAGCAAAACCACTGACTATAGTAAAGCCTTTGGCGCTTAAGTCAGCAGAGATTTTTTCTGCCATATTTCTGCCATAAGTGGAAGCTGTTCGTGTACCGACTATAGCCACTGCCATATCATCTCTTTCAGTTAAATTCCCCTGAATGAAAAAGAAAGGTGGAAAGTCGTAAATCTGCTTTAAATTTTGAGGGTAATCTTCATCTTTAAAAGTTATCCAGCCCACTTTATTTTTCTCTGCTAACTTGACTTGTTTTTCGGCCTCTTCCCAGTTCACTTTGGTTTTGATATCTGTGCCAGTTATTTCACCAATACCTTCAACTTCCCTTAACTCTCTTTTTGAGGCAGATAGAGCTGTCTTGGGGGAACCGAATTTGTTCAGCAGGGATACAAAATGAATCGGACCGACATTGGGAACAGTTGAAAGAGCAATCCATTCCAGTAATTCTGGATAGCTAGTCCGCATTTTTTAAAATCTCCACCAATTTTTTTTCCAGGGTTTTTACCAATTTATCCACTCCCTCCCCGGTTAAAGCTGAAATAGGATACACGGCTGTCCTCTTTTTACCATTGGACATTTTTTTTATTTTAGTTCTGGACAACACATCAATTTTATTAACGGCTATTACGGAGGGTTTGGCCACCAAACTTGGGTCGAATAATTTCAGTTCCTTTTTCAAAGTTTCCAGCTGGTTTTTAATTTCATCAGCCGTGCCGTCGATTAAATATAATAAAATTTTGGTTCTTTGAATATGCCTCAAAAATTCCAGTCCTAATCCTTTGCCTTTATGGGCCCCTTCCAAGATTCCGGGAATATCCGCCAAAATAAATGAGCCGTAATCTCGCAGTCGGGCTACCCCCAAATTGGGAGCCAAAGTGGTGAATGGGTAATCTGCAATTTTGACCTCGGCTTGGGTGATTCTTTTAAGCAAAGTTGACTTGCCGGCATTGGGAAATCCCACAATCCCCACATCCGCTAAA
>JBIOYE010000169.1:0-2955 GCA_044870015.1 Candidatus Zixiibacteriota bacterium | reverse complement strand
GAAATCTCGCTGATATAATCTTTTTGGTTAACAATGTTTTTAAGGGTGCCCCAGCCCCAGATCCCAAAGCATTGGGGGATGTGAATTGCAAGGATGGTGGCCCAAATCTTGCAGATATTATTTATATGGTCAATTATGTCTTCAAAGGGGGAATAGCTCCCTGTAGCTGAAACTATCTTTGAATTGACATCAAGCCGAGATTTTCTAGAGGGTGGAGGCAAGCTCCACTCCTAAGCAAATTATTTAACATTTCTATATCTCTTTTTATAACTCTGAAACACTACTCCCCACTCTGTCTTCCTAAATTTTGCTTTAATAAGCTGTCCTATCGTGGGATACCAGAACCAATCATGATAAATATTAGAAGCCATCGGAGCCCAAAATTTCAGAGGTGAATGCAAAGCAGTTTTCTCCAGAAATTTCAAAGGTCCTTTTCTTAAAAGTTGGTCCCCCCAGATAACAAAACTTTTTTTGACGGTAAATCCAAAATTAACGCCTGAAATGTTTTCTCCGATAAGTTCAATCTCCTTCAAATCCGCTTTCCCTAAACCCCTCTCCTGACACATTCTCAAATAAGGAATTTCAATCGGATTAAAACCCATCATCTTAGCAGCTACTGCGTCAATAGCCACTTGGTCGGCTGAAGCTAAAATATAATTTTTCGTCACCGGAATCATGGTTCTTGGTCCGGCTCCGTCTCCGCAAACTGTTCCATCCATCACCGCCAACATAGAGGGATGCAATTCTCTCTGCATCAACATCAAATCCACCAAGACTTCATGAATATATTTATGAGCATAATGCCTAACCTCTTTTAAAAGCCCGCCGAAAGAATTTTTTATAGCACCGGTGGTCACAGAGTGACCATGAGTTTTTACTGTCGGCAGATGAATTATTTGTTTTCCGATAAAGATTTTCGGAATTTCAAACCCTTCCGGAAAAATCTGATTCAATTTTAAGAATTCTGCTTTGAATTCATACTTAGTCCATTCCACCTGAGTCAGCGGCATGAAAGTGAGGCCATACTGTTTTAAAATCGGAGCCCAGAGATTTTTTTTAGCCCCCTTGATGGGGTCAGTCACCACAGTTTTATTTTCCACCGGAAAGATTTTTTCTTTGGCAAATCTATCCTCCAAAAGCGTCTTTATAACACCTTCTAGCTGCCAGGGAGGAGTGTTACTGGCCGGGAAAAATTTGTTCCAGGAAAGATTCAATTTAAGGATAGTGTCCTTATATTTGGAAATATGCTTCTCATATTCTGCCAGATGCAAAAGCCGTTGGTAATCAGGCAGAATGGTGGTTGGTGAAGTTCTTATGACTACTACTTTGCTTGACATTGCTCTTGTTTACTGACTTCTTCCCTGCCCTCTCCTCAAAGTAGAGGGAGCTTAATTCCCTTCCCCGAAGGGGAGGGTTAGGGTGGGGTCTGCAATTCTCAAATTTATACGCTTCCCTAAAATTCAAAAATATAAAATAATCAGCACAGCTACAAACCACAAGAAGATATTAATCAGAAGCGGTTTATCGGTAAGCAGAGCTTTGGTTGGGTTGCCGCCTTCGACTTTCTGATGAATCAAATACAGATAGCGGAAAATTCCATAAAGCACAAAGGGGATGGTCAAACTCAAAAGTTTAGTATCAAATTTTTGCTCTACTTCTGGAGATAGGGTGTAAAAAGAGTAAGCCACCACAGTGGAGGCAGTCACCACTGCAATCATCTGGTCCAAAAAATAAGGGGAGTATTCGGTTAAAATTGAGCGGTGAGCTTTGGCTTCCTCTTCTAACAAAACCAGCTCCTGCCTTCTCTTTCCCAAGCTTAAAAACAGAGCCAGAAGGGTAGTGCAAACCAAAAGCCAGGAAGAAATTTCAACCTGAATTGCCACTGCTCCCGCTACCGCTCTTAACACAAAACCCAGAGCCACTGCCATCACATCCAGAATCACCCAGTTTTTAATAAAGGCAGAGTAAAAGAGATTCAAAACTACATACCCTAAACCACACCAACCGAAGTATGAATTTATACTGAATCCTAAAACCAGAGCAACAACTAAGATTGTGACAGCAAAAGTTGCGGCTTGAGAAGCGGGCAATCTTCCTGAGGCGATGGGTCTTTGAGATTTTAAGGGGTGCTTCTGGTCTTTTTTTAAATCAAAAATGTCATTTAAGATATGAACTCCGCTCGCAAGCAAGCAGAAAATCCCGAAGGCTGCCAGAGAAGTTAAAACCAGATTGGGCTCGTTTAGTTTTTTAGCAAAGACTAGGGCAGCTAAAACAATGCTGTTTTTCAGCCATTGGTGAGGCCGGGCCGAGATAATTAGGTTTTTGAGCATGGATAATTTTTGAAAGTTATCTCAGGCATCTTTGTCAGCGCAGGATAAAATCCATAGCGGAAGGTGAGTATACAACAGAAAATTCAGTTTTCTCAAAAATTTATTAAGCTAAGACAGCCGGACAGAAATACAAGTCGTAAGCCTTGTATTGCGGTTTGCAAAAACCGACATACAGGTTGTCATAAGTATAATATCCCACCCAGACCTGAAATTCATTGTTTTTGCCACAGGGTGAGCCGGTGCGAACCATGCGGTCATTCAGCAAGTAAAGCGAGTTTCTCTCTTTGGCACCCAGGCTCTTGGTTTCTTTTCGCCATTTGTTCAAATATAAGAGGTAAGCCACTTCGCTGGCCGCAGGCTGCGTTAATTGATAGCCGGCGCCCAAGGTTTGTTGGGCTATTTTCTGCTGTTCCGGCAAAGGCTTCCTGTTGGTCCCCGGAATAAAAAGATTTTCCGGATAAAAAAACCAGCGACCCGTGGTAGGAGGGTCGGTGAAGGGTGGATCATCCGGGTCCGGTCTTTCTTTCAAAAACCATAAGACCCGGCCGTAAAAAGGTCCCAGAGGAATTTCGGTTTTGACGGCCGTGGATTGTAAATAATTTTTCAGAATCGGCATGGTGGTAAA
>JBIOYE010000168.1:0-2422 GCA_044870015.1 Candidatus Zixiibacteriota bacterium | reverse complement strand
CCGCGCTTAAAATAAGGGTAAAAATAAGGGTTTTTCTGTTTGGCATCTTCTCCTCCTACTGTATTTTAACGGACGTACTGAACCGTGTAATTGAGTTTTTTTTCGGAATCTTTTTCCAAGGGAATTTTGAATTCGATGGTAGAGGCATCCTTTTTCACATAGTCATAATTGTTGTTGATAATCTCCCATTCAGCGCCGTAAGAGAGATGTTCAATCACCACTACCTCCACTTTTTGCTCTTTGTGATTTCTCAAAGTAATCTGAAAACTGTATCTATCAACATCATCACTGATTCTTTTATAATCGGTCTGCATTCTTTCCCCCACGATATCAAAGGCATTCCCCACATAAATTCTGACCTTCTCATCTTTGGGGGTATGGTCAATCAAATCCTCCCCCACGAATTCCTGGGATTTGTCTGTATCCTCTTTATAAACTCTCACTTTTCCCTTGGGCAAAGGGATTCCCAAACCATCTTTTTGGGTGTTTTGAAACTCCAAATTGACTTTAACCTTCTTCTCATACCAGCTTCCATCGAAAGTGAAAATCTTTTGAACTTTGACGGTGGTATTAGGGAAAAGGGTCAGCTGTTTTATTTCTTTATCTTTAACGGTTGCAGGACGGGTTAAAGTATACATGTGATACTCAAAAAAAGCTTTCTCTTCAAAGGTGACTGCTCTTTTGGCATCCATAGCAGTTGGTCTTACTTCAACAGGATATCCCAATTCTTCTCTGACTCTATGAATATCCCCGGCTATTAATTTTAGTTTGGCATTGGAGTAAGTGGCTCCGGAGCGATTGTCAATAGAGACCCAGCCAGATAGCTCAATATTTTTATCATCTTTATCCGCCACGGCCACATATTCGGCGTGCCAGTTTATTCCAGAGGTAAGGTAGCTTACTTCCGCCTCTTGTTTGCCGGCAACATCGCTGTCTAACTGCCACACCAAAGTCGGACGGGTGATTAAACCTTCCGGCAAAGCCGGAAACAAAAGGTCCCTGACCTCGGCCCGGGAGATGATTCTTATGGCTCCGTTGGATTCTTTTAGAGTCAACCCTCCTCCGTCATAAGAGAGCAATTCACCTTTGTAATCTTTGTCTTGCTTGGTGACTAACTGGATAGTCTTATCGATATATTTTTCCAAAATTTTCTCGGAGCTGACTAAATCAAACTGGTAATTCTGCTCTAGAATTGTGACCTGGTCTGGAAATTTGGGAACTTTAAAATGCACCGAAGTGGGGTCGATGCGGCTGGCCACGTCTTGGAACTTGGTCTCGAATATCCCCTTTTTAAAATCTATCGAACGCACTTCCCGCACTAAAGCCAGGTCCTGATTGTAGATGGTTAAATTCAGTTTGTCGGAACTCTGTGCCCAACTGAACCCGTGACTGACCAAAAGTGAAAGTATAAGGATGATTTTCTTCATTTTCTCCCCTGCTTTGAGGTTAAACTTTGTAAATTTTCCTTCAATTTTTTCAAGCGCATCTGCCAATCTTCTTTTTTAGCTTTTTCTTTTTCAATGATTTCAGCAGGGGCTTTGGAAAGAAAATTTTTGTCGGATAATCTCTCTTTATTTTTTTCCAAGAGGTGTTTTAATTTTTCAATCTCCTCTTCCAGCCGGTTTTTCCCCTCCTCCACATCCATCAAACCGGCCAGAGGGATGTAAATTTCAACATCTTTCAGCACCCGCACGGCTGAATTTTCCGGTTTTTTTATCTTTCCGATTTCTACTTTTTCGACTTTGGCTAATTCTATTATATAATTTTGATGCTCGATTAAACCCTGTTTGACGCCGTTATCCTCCACTTTGAGCAAAACCAATGGTCTTTTGGAAGGATGCAGATTTAGCTCCGATTTTATATTTCTGATGTTGACGATTATCTCTTGCAAGTTACCCATAATAGATTCGGCTTTCTCATCCAAAAACTGTTTTTGAACTTCCGGCCAGCTTTCCAAACCGATGGTCTTATTTTGCTCTACTGGAAAAAGCAGATGCCAGATCTCTTCGGTGACAAAAGGAGTAAAAGGGTGTAATAGTTTTAAGATAGTCTCTAAGACCCCGACTAGAATTTTCTGGGCTAACAGAGAATCGGTAGCTGTGTTGGAGGGAGAAAATCTCCCTTTGGCCGTTTCCAAATACCAGTCGCAGAAATCATGCCAGGTGAAATCATAGGTGAGTTTGGCCGCGGCGTTGAACTGATAAACCGAGAGTTTTTTGTTAATCTCGGCTATGGTTTTATTTAACCTGGATAAAACCCAGCGGTCAGCCAGGGTCAGATTTTCTTGAGACAGCGACTCTAGTAGATTCGGTTTGGGAACAAATTCCCCCAAGGAAAGCATCACCAGGCGTGAGGCATTCCACAATTTATTGGCGAAATTTCTGCCTTGTTCAAAAGTGTTAAAGGAAATACAGGGGTCTTG
>JBIOYE010000167.1:0-4860 GCA_044870015.1 Candidatus Zixiibacteriota bacterium | reverse complement strand
GATAAAGATGATAAAAATATTGAGCTATCCGGCTGGGTCTCCATTGATAATCGCTCCGGTGCTACTTACTCCAATGCCAAATTAAAATTGATAGCAGGAGATGTGCATAGAGTGGAAGAGGAAGGCAGAAAAGTATTGATGGCATATGAAGCAGCGGCTCTGGATGCCAAAAGAGGAGTTCCTTTTGAAGAAAAGGCCTTTTTTGAGTATCACCTATACACCCTTACCAGACCGGCTACAGTCAAAGACAAAGAGATAAAGCAGCTAAGCTTATTCCCCAATACCCTGGTCAAAGCCCAGAAGATTTTTACCTATGACGGGAGCAGGAACGGGAAAAAAATTCGGGTGAATTTAGAGTTTTTAAATTCTGAAAAAGAGGGTCTGGGGATCCCTTTGCCCAAAGGAAAAGTGAGAGTTTACAAAGAGGATACAGATAAATCCCAGGAATTCGTGGGAGAGGATTTAATAGACCACACACCCAAAGATGAAAAAGTGAGAATTTATGTAGGAAATGCATTTGACATTGTGGGTGAAAGAACCGAAACTTCTTATGAAAGGCTCAGCGAATCTGTTAACAGATTCAAGTACCAGATCAATCTTAGAAATCATAAAGAAGAAAAGGTAGAAGTCACAGTTATCGAGCATCTAAATAGCGGCTGGAAATGGGAGATTTTTGATAATAATTATGACTATGTGCAGAAAGACGCTTTTACCATTGAATTCAAAATTCCTTTGGAAAAAAATAGCGAAAAAAAGCTCAATTACACGGTTCAGTACGTCCGTTAAAATACAGTAGGAGGAGAAGATGCCAAACAGAAAAACCCTTATTTTTACCCTTATTTTAAGCGCGGTTTTAGCCCTATCAGCCTGGGCGCAGCCGGAGTTGCCCTGTGATATGTATCTCCGTTCAGCTAGAATTTATCTAAAACAATCCCCCCCAGATGTAGAATCGGCTCTAAAAAACCTCTTATCCTCCCCGGAGAAATGCCGCAAGACCGGTGAAATCGACTTTATGATAGGGGGGATATACGCGGATAAAAACGAATACGCCAAGATGGTGGAGTTTTTCAATATCGCCCTTAAAAAAGACCCCGCTTTAGAGAAGAAAATTAAAGATATAAGGGAAAGCAAATGGGGGGAGGTCTTCAAAAAAGGAGCGGAGTTTTTGGAGAAAGGCAAGGACACTCTGGCCATGAAGAATTTTGAAACCGCCATCCTCATTGATTCCTCCCGCTTTGAAGCCTACATTAATGCCGGTATAGGAGCCTTGAATCTCAATGATTCCGCCAAGGCCGGATTCCTCTTTGAAAAAGCTTATAAAGTCGCTCCGGATAATCTGAATGCCAAACTAAATTACGCCACTTTCTTATTAAACCGTCAGAAATTCAAAGAAGCTTCCGGGGTTCTGGAAGAGGTCGTAAAACTGGATCCCAAAAATAAAGAAGCTCTTTTGAATCTAGCCATGTGCTACAGTTATCTGGGAGAAACTGAAAAGTCCTTGACCGTTTATAAGTCCGCTACCGTACTATTGGAAGAGCTTCGAAAAGCGGACCCTAAAAATAAGGATGTCCTGATAGATTTAGCTATGGCCTATGCCCGTATAGGTGAAAATCAAAGATCTCTGGCCATCTACGACACCGCCATTGTCTTAGGTTTGGGGGATAAAGATTTGTATTTCAACCGGGGACTTTTGAAACTCACCCAGGCCCAGGAGATAACCAAGAAAATTGTGGTGGTAAGAGATTCCATGTTAGCTCATCCCAATGACAAAGCCCTGGTGGACAAATCCAATCAGCTGATAGCCGAGCAGAAGAAAATTTTCGCTTCGTCCGAGCCGGATTTCAAAAAAGTGGTGGAGATGGATTCCACCGACCAAGAGGGATGGTTTCAGCTGGGATTTGTGCAGTGGCAGCTGGAGAAGCCGGCCGAAGCCCGTAACGCTTTGGAAAGAGTCACAAGACTATATCCTGAAAGTAAGGAATCCTGGGAGCTTCTGGCTCTGGTTTATACCAAATTGGGGATGAAAAAAGAGGCCGAGACCGCTTTGCAGAAAGCCAAAAATCCCTGAGAAGTCCTTTTTATTCAGTTTCCTATAACTATTGGCGTCCAATAATCTATGTATGCGGGGGTAGTATTTCCTTTACCATTGCGAAAAGTTTTTACCTACGCGGTTCCCCCCTCTTTACAGAATAAAATTCAAATCGGCCAGCAGGTATTAGCCCCTTTTAAAAGGCAGATTCTAAGCGGTTTTGTAGTTTCTCTCCCAGTTCAAACAGAAATAAAAGAGCTTAAGCCGCTGCAAGATATTTTAGAGCCCCAGCCGGTCTTTTCACCTCAAATTTTAAAACTAACTCAGTGGCTTTCTGACTATTATTTTTGCTCCTGGGGAGAAGCCCTGAAAGCTTCCTTACCCTCTGAAATTATAGTCAAATCTCAGCTTTGGGTCAGAAAACTTTCAACCATTTCGCAAACGAACCAATTAACTTCCGGGCAACAAAAAATTCTTGATTTTTTTCCTGATCATAAACCTATACGGGTTTCCTCACTGAGTAAAAAAGTCAAAATGAGGGGGATTTACGCAGAATTATATAATTTGGAAAATCAGGGAATGGTAAAGTTAGAATACCAAATTTCGTCACCTGCTAAAGTTAAGTTAGAAAAAATTATTCGATTAAAATCTTTTCCTCCGGCTCGAGAGTTAAATTCCAGACAATTTAAAATTTTAGAATTTTTAAAAGAAAAAGGGGGAATCTTGACCCAAACTGAATTGAGACCACATTTGGCCGGGTCAAATTCAGTCTTAAAGCAGCTACAACAGAAAAATCTGATTGAAATTTTCTCTTCCGAAAAATTCCGTGACCCCTGGGAAGGTTTTAAATTCACTCCCAAAAGAATAACCCTGAATTCTGAACAAACTTCTGCCCTGAATAAAATCAAGCCGGCTCTGGATAAATACAGATTTCAAACTTTTTTGCTCTATGGAGTGACTGGCAGCGGTAAAACGGAAATTTATATCGAGGCCATCAAAGAAGTTCTAAAACACAAGAAACAGGCCTTGGTATTGGTGCCGGAAATCTCTTTGACAATTCCCACCATAATGAGATTTAAAGCCGTTTTCGGCAATCAGGTAATTAGTTTGCACTCCGGTTTATCTGCCGGGGAAAGGTTTGATGCCTGGAGAAAAATTCAGGAAGGGAAATTTCCAGTGGTAATCGGGGCTCGTTCGGCAGTTTTCGCTCCTCTGGAGAATTTAGGGCTGATCGTGGTGGATGAAGAGCAGGATGCTTCTTATAAGCAGACCGACAGTTCTCCCCGCTACAACGCCCGAGATACAGCGGTTATGAGGGGAAAAATTGAAAATATTCCGCTGATTCTGGGTTCAGCCACACCTTCGGTGGAGTCGTTCCACAATGCCTTGAAAGGAAAATATCTTTTGCTGGGCTTGAGTAAGAGGGTGGAAGAAAAACCTATGGCGGTGGTGAAAATTATAAATTTGAAGAAGGAAAGAGAAAATAAAAATTATGATTATTTGACCGGTGAATTAAAACAGAAGATTCAGGAAAAACTTGCCGGCCAAGAGCAGGCGATTTTATTTCTAAATCGAAGAGGTTTTTCTACTTTTGTGAAATGTCAGGACTGCGGCTTCATCGCTACCTGCCGGAATTGCCATATCACGCTGACTTATCACCTGACGGATTTGAGCTTGAGATGTCATTATTGTTCGCACACTGAAAAAGCTCCGGGAATTTGTCCGGCCTGTAACGGAAATCGTCTATTATACAAAGGGGTGGGGACGCAGAGGGTGGAGACTGAGATTAAGAAAGCTTTCGGGGAAAGCTCGGTCAGGAGACTGGATTCGGATGTTTCCGGCAGAAAGAATCTGCCCCGTCAGGTGCTTATGGATTTCGGGGAAAAGAGATTTCCGATTCTTTTGGGGACCCAGATGGTGACCAAGGGGTTTGATTTTCCGAATGTGACTCTGGTGGGGGTGGTTTCAGCGGATGTGCTTCTGGAACTGCCGGATTTCCGGGCTAAGGAGCGGACTTTTCAGGTTCTGACGCAAGTGGCAGGGAGAGCCGGCAGGGGTGATATTCCGGGGGAGGTGATTTTGCAAACTTATTATCCGGATGACTGGGCGATTAAGCTGGCCGGAGAACAGGATTTTAAGAAATTTTATGCTGAAGAAATTAAGTCGCGGGAAGAGCTTTTTTATCCTCCGTTTTCTCATCTGATTTTGATTTTGTTTTTGGGTGAAGAGGAGAAAAAAGTTAATCTGGTGGCAGATAAATTATCTTTGGCTTTGAAGGAGAAAATCGGTAGATTGGATGCAAAGGAAAACATTATTTTGGGTCCGGCGCCGGCTCCGTTGGAGAAGTTAAAAGGCAATTATCGGTATCAGGTGGTGGTGAAGACCAAGAAGGTGAGGGAGGTTGTGAAAATTCTGGAGGAGGTTTTGGAGGGGAGGGGATTCGATAAACTCACCCTAAAGGAGTTTAAGTCAAAGAAGGTGAGGGTGGTGGTGGATGTGGACCCGGTGGGGATGATGTGAAAATTGTCTTAACAAGAGTTTAAATTTGTAGTCCCAGCTTGCCTAAAGCTGGGAAAATTCATGAAAAATCAGGATGCCAAGATTTTTATTTAATCCCACGTTGAGGACAACGTGGGTCTACGAGCTTAAAGTAACAATGAAAAATTGAATTCAGTTTGCAGACCCAGCTTGTCCCTACGAGCCATTGCTTTTTTGAACTTTCACGCCTTTAATCAAAAGCCATAGAAGCAACGGAATTTCTCCTATGAAGAGAAATACCATGGTAACCTTAGAAACAGACGCCAGATAATCAGGGAATAACAGATATGTGA
>JBIOYE010000166.1:0-3739 GCA_044870015.1 Candidatus Zixiibacteriota bacterium | reverse complement strand
TTCAAAACCGCCGGCATCTCATAGGGCTTATATCCCATAGCCAACGCTTTGGAAAGAATTTCTAAATGAATCTCTTTCCCTTGGGACTCCAATTCTAAAGATTTGATACAGTTATAACGGTAAGCCCTCAATACACCGGTCACCGTTGTGACCTTGGACTTCATGGCATAGCTTAAAATCTTGTTGCCTAATTTGCTGATTAAAAGCCGGTTGCCGGGCACATTTTCAGTTCTTCCATGCTGAACATAAGGAGACCCTACCACAAAATCATATTCAGGATTATTTTTCAGAATTCCGGCCATTTTTACCAAATGAATTTCGCTATAGCTTAGATCCGCATCGGTACTGCAAATTATTTCACCCTGAGCTTTCTGAAAGCCGGTTCTTAGTGCTTTGCCTGGACCCTGGTTGGGAAAATAACCTGCTAATTTAACCTTGGGTTCCAGCTTGGAATATTTTTTGATAACTTCCTGGGTTCGGTCAACCGAACCGTCATCCACGGCAATAATTTCCCACTCTCTACAGAAGGAATTTAAAGCGGCCGAAACCCGATCCAAAGTCCTTTTGACATTGGCTTCCTCATTGTACATCGGGATAATGACCGAGACCTCCGGTCTTCTGGCTCTCTCCATAGAATCTAAATCCTTTCGGGCTTCAGGCGGTGCAGGTCCTCTTTGGCTAAAATGTTAGAAGGGTTTAAAGATAAAGCTTTTTCCAAAAATATAATCTGGTTGGTTTTGTCCTGGCGCATGGCATAGCAAACGGACAGATAATAATAATTGGCATCCGAATTGGGCTCCAGGTCAACTGCGGTCTGGAAAAATTTCTCGGCTTCATCCACTTTGCCGATTTTTAAAAAACCCTTACCGATGGCGGCATAAATTCTGGGATTATTGGAGTCGATTTCTAAAGCAGCCATGAAGTACTTAAAAGCCAGGTCCGGCATCTTAATCCGGTCGTAGTATACACCCCAGTTGAAGATAAGGTTTCCGAAGTGCTCTTTGGTCAGCAGGTCCGGGTTTTGAGCTTTGATTCTGTCTATTTTACGATTCAGGTAGTTTTGATGATTTTCAAACAGTTCCGGGGTCGGCTTAAAGGGTGTTTTGGAGTAAGCCAGGATGAGTCCGAAGGGTGACAGATTGGGCAGAATTTCTTTGGGTAAATTGGTGAACTGAAAATATATGGGAGTACTATCGACATTCAATTTCACAAACTCATCAATCCATTGACCGGTTCTTAATTTTTCCATGTCGGTAGTTTTTGGAAACATTAAATCCGGATACAGAGTGCGAACCTGCCACAAATAGGCCTTGGCGGTCAAAGAATTGGCGCTGATGATTTTCAAGTTCTTGGGATTCTTCTCTGCTAAAGTCAGATACCACAAAGTTGTGAGTGTATTGTCATCCGCGGTAAATATGACTGAGTTGGGTTGGACAGAGTCCGCAATTTCCCGGGCGTAATCATAAGCAAAAGTGGTTCGGTTCTTGTTTTGAGTAGGATAATTATGTAAAAACTGGAAAAGCGGAATGATTAAAATCAGACTCAAGACCGCCAGATTGGGGACTTTGATTCTGAACTCTTTGAACCAGGCAAAAATAATCTCCCAGATGAAGTTGACTCCCACGCTGACAAAAATAGTGAACATAGCCAGGGCGGGAAGCAGATAACCGAGCAGGTCCAGATTCCGGGTGGAAAAATCAGCGGCCCAGGCCGTGACTGAAAGATTTAAGGCAAATATAAAAGTCAAAAAAGTAAACAACCGGCGGGAGTTCTCCCAGATTTTGACCCAGCCGATTACGGCTAACAACACCAGGGGGACGTAATATTGAGTCAGTATGAACGACAGAATCATTTTCAGGTTGTTGAAAAAGGAGAAGTTGGGCAGGTTGATGGTCGTCCCGATTTCCCGGGCACGGGTTATAAATGCGAACATCTCACTTAAGCTGTCCGGCTTCCCCCAGTTCAAAGCCGGGTTTAACCCGGAGCGGATGGGTAAATATAAATAAACCGTCAGCCCTGTCAGGCCTAAAATGAAAATGGTCAGAAACTTGTCCCGGTTAAGAAGAAAGTTGGTTTCGTTGGCTAATATGAAAAATAGATACGCCGGAATCAGGGTGAATATCAAAAGGGAGTGATTGGTCAAGCTGATTCCTAAAACGAAGAATATCAAGCCCAACCACTTGATGGAGCTGGGTGAATGGGTTCGGACATCTTTGCGCCAGATTAAGAGTAAGTAAGCCATCAGAAGGGTGAAAAACAGATTCAGGGAATATACTTCAGCCCGGGTGACCTGGGACCAGAAAGCGGTGGTAAATCCGAAGAATAGGATTATGGCGACATTGATTATTCTGAAGCCCAAAGTGGGCTTCTTAATTTTTCTGAAGTCGGTTTCGATTCTCAACAGGATGAAAAACAGAAGCATAAGCGATAAGCTTCCCCACAGGGCGGACATAAAGTTGACTCTCCAGGCAATATTTTCAAAGGGTATGAAACTAAATATTTTGCTTAGCAGGATGTAAATGGGAAATCCCGGAGAATGGGGAATTCCCAAAGTTGCTCCGGCGGTTACCAGGGCGGCTGAATCTTCCCAGTAGACAGTGGGGCAGAGTGTGAAAAAGAAAAATATCAGCGATATAAAAAATAGGCCGATACCCCAGTTTAAATTTGAATTCATAATTATATTTTCGGTAAAATGTGAAAATTTATAACAAGGAAAATGAGGTTAAGTGGGTATAAGGTTTGGGATTACAATATTTAAATCAGTTCCGTCGGGAGCTACTCCTGACGGTGCGCAATGGGTGTCGGGATTCATTTAGAAGGAGAAGCTCCCGACACAACAAATATTTTATGTCCACTTTCACCAGTCATTCTGAGTCCCGATGTAATCGGGACGAAGAGTCCCCTGGATTAGAGAAATAACTGACCCCTCCCTAACCCCCTTGACTTCGCTCGAGACAAACCTCCCCTTAAAGGAGAGGGAATAAAAAATTGGTAGCCGCAGGCTTTAACCTGCGTTCAGTTTAATCGCAACCTAAAGGTTGCGGCTACGGCCTGTCACTCTGAGCCCTTCGACTCGCTCAGGATAAACGGAGCGAAGAATCCCCACATTAAATTGTAGACCCACCTTGTCTCAAGGTAGGAATGTCAAATCTAATCCCACGTTGAGGACAACGTGAGTCTACGAGTTGATGGGTCCGTGCATAATGTAGCGGTAGGATTTATCCGACCTCTTTAAGGAGGTGCGATGAATCGCACCGCTACAAATTAAGGTCCAAGGCCTCAAAACAAAAAAGAGAGGATTATCCATCCTCTCTTTTCCGTTTACTTAGAGTTAATGCTTAACTGGAAGCGTCGTCAGTAATAACAGATAAAACACCGGTTTCAAGGATCTGCCAGACGTCAACAGTAGCGTCATCATCTAAAACACCGCATGTAGCAGTAGCGGTAAAGTTGGTAGCTCCAGCATCACTGCTGGTAATGGTGTAAGTATATCTAGCTGAAGTCCCTATATCTACACCAAGAGTTGCAAAAGCGGCCGGGGCGGCAGCGCTAGCAGCACCAGCTGGAATCCAGTATATATCTTTTTCCTGACGGTAAGCGTGCTGCATAGTATAAATCTGCTTTAGAAGTTGCTTGGCTTCGGATTGTTTAGACTTGGTAGTAGCTCTCATAAATCTGGGAATGGCTAAAGCCGCCAAAATACCTATGATGACTACCACAATCATCAACTCCACCAAGG
>JBIOYE010000165.1:0-7473 GCA_044870015.1 Candidatus Zixiibacteriota bacterium | reverse complement strand
AAAATTCCAGAGTGATGGTGTCGCTCTGAGCCGGAATAACCAGCCCGCTTGGCAAAAATGCGGAAACAAATTCAGAGTGGTTGTCAAACAGAGCCACTCTGCTGGTTTGATCCAGAACTACATCGCTTCCACCGGAATTGTAAATTTTAAGTTTGAAACTTACCGGCCGCTCCGCAAAAATTAAACTTGGAGATAAACTGTTTTCTTGATAAACAATATTGGCCGCGCTCTTAATCAAAACCGAATCCAAATTCAAGCTGCTATCGGAAACAGTATAGCCGTCAAACTTGCCGGAAACTTTGGCTCCGATATGCAACCAGCCGGAAGAATAATTACTCGGAATTCTGATTTTGACTCTATAAATTTTGCCCAAATTTGCCGGAAGATTATCCGGCAAGCCGGGAGTAACGGTTTGACTTAGTAAATCTCCCAAACTCAAGATTAACCTTAAATTTGTAATCTGGGCCGTCACATCCGCAGTATTAAGAATCTCCACCAATGCTTCTAATGTATCTCCTCGTTCTAAACTTGTGGCTTCCACATTCAGATTAGAGACATTCAGACTTCTAATCCAGATTGGTGAGCTTGAACCGGTCTTCCCGGATTTACTGTGGGCGGTAAACACCACAAAACCTCCCTTGCCTGTATAAGTTGTCTGTTTGGCAGACGGATTGGCGATACCCAAATCAAAGTCAGAAGTTTTATTAAAAATATTATTTTGCATCGAACCTGAAACATCCGGCAGAATTCTTGCTGTATCAGTTCCGGCATCAAAAGAGACAATCGCGTTGCCATACAAGTCCTCTGCTCTTAAAACCGAAGGAGAAGTAAAAGGAACTCCGCTGGTTTGAGGGGAAGGAATTGATAAATCAAAATGGTGTAAATCAGCCGGTTGAGTAAAAACCACATTCGAGCTTCTTTCCACCGTGTCAACTTTCCCCAAGAAGATTGTGGCACCGGAAGTGGTCAAAACCTGAAAAGCAGAGCCCTCACCGTTGGAAACTGTGATGGGATTTAGAATTGGCGGAAAACTATCCGGTGAGATTCCGTCACCGCCTTGAATCAGAACCTGGACCACTCCCGAGGCTTTATTGCCGAAGCGGTCTACTGCGTTTTTGACCGTCAAAGGGAACGGCTTTCCGACCTCCTGGACAAAGTAAGCTTCCAATTTAAAATCGGCAATTTCAGCCGCTTTTATCCCGGAAGTTAAAAGCAATAATACAGATGTTAGCGGTAAAAGAATGTGCTTGTGAATGTTCTTTGGCATTTAGCGACCAAATTTAAGAAAACTCCTAACCCCCTGCCTTTGCCAAGCTGTGCTTGAATTTGTGAGGATATACTAATGCAAAGTATAGCTTATGTCAATTAAAAAATAAGAAATTCTATAAATAAAGAACTCTGCCTTATGGCTCTTACTTATTTTTTAAAATCTTTATCACCCTTCAAATGCACCACGGTCTGAGGCAATGCCAGTTCAATTTTTTCCTGCTTAAATCTCTTTTCGATGTCGCAACGCAATCCTTCTTGGGTCTTGAATTCATCGTTGTAGCTATCCACTTTATAGATGAGGGAAAGTTTCAACCCTTTATCTGTTATGCCTGCCAGAAAAGCATTGGGAGGCGATTGTTTGGAAATCAAGGGCTGGTTCTGGGCTATATCTAACAAAACCTCCTTAACTTTCTTCACGTCCGAATCCAAAGCCACTTCCACTTCTATTTTGGTACCGAGCCTTGGGTCAGGGTATGAAAAATTAGTCACTTTGGATTTTCCCAATTCAGCATTGGGAACTATGATTAAGCTGTTATCCAGGGTCAAAAATTTGGTGCTTCTCAGCCCTATTTCATAAACATCCCCTATCTCGCCGGTGGACAATTTCACCCTATCTCCGATTCTAAAGGGCCTGTCAATCATCAAAACAAATCCGGAAATCATATTGGATAAAGTATCTTGGGCTGCCAGGGCAAATGCCAAAGAAGAGATTCCTAAGACCGCCAGTAATCCTTTGACGTCGATATTGAAATGGTCCAGGACTGCCACTAAGGTTATGACCAAAACTACTATTATAATAACTCTTTTGCCCAGGATTAAGAATTCTTCCCCGGCTCGGGAACCGGTCCTTTGCCGAACTTTTTCTGAATACAACTCCAGCAGCGGATGAATTATTTTTAGCAAAAAAAATGTCGCAATGGTCACCTGGGCTAAGTAGATAATCTGATGCAAAATTTTAAACACTTGAGGGTCGATTCCCGGGTAGTTCTCTTCCCAACGGTTGAAGAGATAGCCCAGACCCAAAACAAAGACCAAATAATATATGGGCTTGCGCAGAGAGCTGATTAGCTTTTGATATAAATTGGATTCTTCCCCAAACCAGACTTTTTCCAGGAATTCCAAAATCCAGTTGACCAATTTGGCCAAAACAAAAGCAATTATTACGATTAGTGCGGAGATGATTGTCTCTTCTACCCAAACCGGAAGCAACAAAAATGTAAACATCTTACCTCCTAAGATTTTATTTGAACTCCAGAACAACTCCGGCCGTCTCCCAGCGCGAACGAACCTGGATGGTATCCGGATGGATGGAAAACGGCTCGGCCGGTTCGAAAGATGAAATTTTTCCGAAACTGTATTTGCCGTTATGGTCTAAATCCACAAACCCACCTAATAAATAGGAGCCGGGAATTACGGCGTCAAAAACAAATTTGCCGGATTTCTCCAAAACTTTCTGATAATTCTGTTTTTTATCCAATGAGTTCACGTTTATAAAAATATTCTCCAGGTACTGCTCTTTGCTCTTAACTTCCAAGGAAATCGAACCGAAAGTATCCGGATTGACAGTGGTAAATTTAATATTCCAGATAGAATCCAGCAATATATTTCCGCTTAGGTCAGAAACATTATGAGTGGCTAACTGGGCTGAATAAGCCATCCTCCCTGACAAGCTCTGCTCCGGCACAAACTTGAAGTGTGTACCATATTCCCAGTTATAATTTCCCCTAACCATATTCCCTGAGGAATCTTTCAGAGTAAAATTATTTTCCACGGATTTTTGGTTCATCGGTTCTGTGAAAAACACTTCAATTTCTGCCTCCAGACGCAAATCAATTTGGTTTTTAAGTGGCGTAGAATTCAGGATTCTGGGTTTGGTGGTATCTGGATGTGCCGAACCTTTGAATTGACAGCCGTTAAAACTTTGAGTTAGGACGTTCTTTTCTTCATCCTGTAAATTAGCGATGAAAACTTTATATTCAGCATCTCTCAGCTTTTCTGCGGTTAAGAGATAAAGGTTTTTATTTTCCCCGTACAAAGAGTAGATTTGACTCATTTTTACTCTGTTAGTATCGGCAGAGGAAATTAACGTGAAGTCATTTGCATTATAAGCTGTTTTTTTATCCAAATTTTTATTAAATGCCAATTTGATTTTTTGATTATCCAACACCTGGCATTCTTTTAATTGAAATCGAGCTGTATCCCTTAAGGTTAAATTGAAATTCAAATTCTCTACCCTCAAACTTGCTTCATCAATTTTGGCATCTGAAATAGAAAGACCCAAGGGCTCTTTGGACGGGTCCCAGTTCAAATCTGAATTTACATCTTTGACAGCTAGAAGGCGGTAATTCCCTTGGCTTAAATATTGCAGAGAATAATTTCCGTTTTTTTCAGTCTGAACCACATAAGCCGGCTTTTCCTTTCCCGGTGCAATATCTTTGGTATTAGTCAATAAATAAGCCCAGATGGAAACCCCCGGCTCCGGTTTGCCGTTATAATAAACTTTTCCGGTAATAAATCCCTGGTCTAAGAATTCCCCGGTTGAAAAAGCAAAACTAAACGAACTCTTCAGCTGATTGTTGCGGGAATCTGCGGCTTTGGTGCCAACTGTCACCACATAAGTCCGATTGGGCCTTAGCATTGTTTTGGGCTTCAAAACCAAACTGTTTTTCTCCCATTTATATTCTAAGCTTTCAGCTGGAAAAAGCAACACCGCCTCTTGGGTAAATTTCTTTTGCATCTTTTCACTGAAGGTAATTTTTAGCTGTGAACTTGGTTCAACTTTGGTTGAGCCATTAGGGGGAAAAGTCTCTATGACATCCGGAGGAGCTATATCGGCCGGTCCCCCGGGAGGAAATCCTTTCTTGGCACATCCAAGAAATATTAATGTAAAACTGAAGATTAGGGCAGATATAATTTTAAGATTGCCTAAAACCAGCTTGACGGATTTAATCAAAAGGGATTTTTCAGTTTATTTTTAATTTTCTCATTTTTAGGATCCAGCTCCAGAGCTTTTTTCCACAATTCCTGGGCTTGTTTAGTCTTTCCCTGGGATTTATAAATATCTCCCAGATGATTAAAAAGCTCCGGGTCTTCCTTCAAAATTTCCAGGGCTTTCTTAATTTTCTCCTCGGCCTCTTTGACCTTTCCCATCTTGAATAAAACCCAGCCATAGCTATCCAGATAAGCTCCGTTGTCAGGATTTTTTTCCACCGCTTTTCTTATCATCTGATGGGCTTCATCCAATCTCTGATTATTGTCAGCCAAAATATACCCCAGGTTGTTTAAGGCTTCAACATTGGAAGAATCCAATTTTAACACTTCTTCCAAGGTTGTGACAGCTTGCTGGAATTTTCCGGCCCGGTCGTAAGTGGAGCTTAAAGCCATCATAATCCTGGTATCCTGGGGTTTGTGACTAAGGGCTTTGTTTAAAATCTCCAGCGCTTTATCGGTTTGATTGGCTCGGGAATAGGTTATTCCCATAAAGAAATAAACTTCGGTAGTGTCGTAAACCTTTTCCAGCGCTTTTTGGTAAGTTTCGGTGGCTTTGGAGAGACTATCCTGTTCCGCGTAACAACGGGCTAAGCTCACCCAAGCGTCCAGGAGAGTATCCGAATAGGTTATGGTCTGGATGAAATGGGTTTTGGCTTTCTGGTATTTTTTGTTCTGCAAGGCAATTTTACCTAAAAATAAGGGAATCATGGGGTCTTGGGGTGCCAATTTTTGTAATTCGGTAAAGGTTGACTCGGCTTTGGCAGATTCCTTTTGCAGATAGTAAAGTGTCCCCAGAGATTTTTTGAGATTAATCTCTTGGGGAAACATTTTCACCGCTTCCTCTGCGGCCTTTATGGCTTGGGGATAGCGGTTCATCAAATAATTCAGGGATATTATTTTTTCATGCAGACGTAAATTTTCCGCATCCAGGGGAATTAATTTTCGGTAAATCTCCAGAGCTCTCTCGGGCTCTTTTTGAATTTCATAGACCGTGGCTAAGCCAACCTGGGCTTGGAAATTCAGTGAATCCAATTCGATGGCTTTCTTGAAAAAGTTCCGGGCTTCCGCGTAATTTTCCATCTGTAAAAATGATTCACCGATAGAGTAATGGAAAGAACTGCTCAGGGGTGCTAACTCTGCCACCTTCTTGAAATACTCCTCGGCTTTGTCCTTCTGATTATTGAGCCGGTAAATCAGAGCCATCCTCCACCAGATTTCAACATCGCTGGAGTCCAAATCCAGAGCCGACTGGTAGGCTTGCAGGGCTAAGTCGGGCATTTTCAGACTTTCATAACAAAGACCTATCAGTCTGTACGCTTTTTTATCTTTGTTTACAATATACAAACCCTGCTCCAAGGCCTCATTGATTTTGGCTAGGCGCAGATAAAGCTCTGCTAAACTTAAACGGGCTCCATCAAAGTTGGGGTCAAGCTCCAAAGCTTTTTGATAGCTGGCAATAGCCAAACCCAGATTTCCGGAAAGTTCCAGTAAATGAGCGTCTACTGCATACAGATAGGCCTGATATTGGTTGACCGAGATATTCCCCTTATTTTGGGCTGAAACTTCAGCCCCTGAGGAAACCAGCAGGCTGATTAAAATAATCGCGGCTAAAAATCTATAGATTCTCATCGGTTCCTAAACTAAATTAACTTTTTTGATTTCAAAAGACAAGCTTACCTTATCTATCTGAAACTACGTTACAAAACTGACTTTCGCAGGTCTGCTTTCGGCTTAATTAGTTTTTGTAACTTTATATTCAAAAAATTTCTTGACACCTGCTTTTTTAATGTTTAGTTTTACCACACTTTTTAAAATACATTCAAACCTTAGGAGACCCTATGGCAGAGATAAAAAATCAGACCACCACCCCGGTCGCCCACCAGCCCTATATCAAACATCACGAAAGCGTGGCTGAATTTACTCTGCGGGCCGTCATTCTGGGCTCTATTTTAGCTATCGTCTTCGGAGTGGCCAATGCTTACCTGGGATTGAAGGTTGGTATGACGGTTTCTGCCTCAATCCCGGCTGCGGTTATCTCCATGGCAATCCTGCGGGGAATTTTGAAAAACGGAACTGTTTTGGAAAATAACATTTCTCAAACCATTGGCTCTTCTGGTGAATCTTTAGCTGCCGGTGTGATTTTTACCATACCAGCTTTTTTAATTTTGCAAATCTATATTCCTTCCTGGAAAATTTTAGTCATTTCGCTTCTGGGCGGCTTCTTGGGAATTCTGTTTATGATTCCTTTAAGAAAATATTTGATTGTCAGAGAACACGGCAAACTGCCGTTTCCGGAAGGAACCGCCTGTGCCGAGATTTTAGTAGCGGGTGATGCCGGGGGCTCAAAAGCCAAAACAGTTTTCGCCGGGGTTGGTATCGCTGGTTTATACAAATTTTTGATGAGTGGTCTGAAGCTGTGGAAAGAAAATCCGGTTTACAATCCCAGTTTCCTCAAAGGCGGAACTCTTAGTTTGGATGCTACGCCGGCTTTACTGGGAGTAGGATATATTATTGGACCTCGCATCTCTTCTTATATGTTCGCCGGTGCTGTGTTAGGGTATCTGGGTTTGGCACCTTTGATTGCTTTTATTGGACAGTATGTGACTGTGCCGATTCATCCAGCTACCGTACCAATCTCGGAACTTTCACCCTCCGGGATTAGAGATAATTATATTCGATATATCGGGGCTGGGGCGGTTACCATCGGTGGATTTATCAGTTTGATTAAAGCCATGCCGGTAATAATTAGCTCATTTAAATTAGGATTTTTAGAGCTCTTACACGGGTTTAAGAAAACAGAAATTGTCAAGACTCGAACCGACCGGGAAATTCCTTTGATTTTTGTAATAATCGGTTCCCTTCTGACCGCTCTGGCAATTTGGGCTTTGCCCGGAACAAATTTAGGGATTATCGGCTCCATCGCCATTGTAATTTTCGGATTTTTCTTTGTCACCGTAGCGGCCAGAATCGTGGGAATTGTGGGTAGCTCTTCCTCACCGGTATCAGGAATGACCATCGCTACAATTTTAGCTACATCTCTAATTTTTATCTGGACCGGTCAGACCGGACAAGCTGGAATGTTAGCTGTTTTGACGGTAGGTTCGATTGTCTGTATAGCGGTCTGCATGTCCGGAGATGCTTCTCAAGATTTGAAAACCGGATATTTGGTCGGCTCTACTCCTTATTATCAGCAAATCTCTGAATTTTTAGGTC
>JBIOYE010000164.1:0-3721 GCA_044870015.1 Candidatus Zixiibacteriota bacterium | reverse complement strand
CGCCTACTCCCGAAATCACCGGAGCGGTGTTGTCCTCTACCGTGATGGTCTGAGAAGCCTGAGAAGAGTTGCCACAAGCATCGGTAGCTGTCCAGGTACGGGTGACGCTGTACTCCTGCGGGCAGTTCCCCGGAGTGTTCACGTCGTTAAAGGTCAAAACCGGACTCGGATCACACAGGTCAGAGGCCGAAGGATCGGAAAACGCCGGAACCGCCGGACACTCGATGGTCTGGGGACCGCCTACTCCCGAAATCACCGGAGCGGTGTTGTCCTCTACCGTGATGGTCTGAGAAGCCTGAGAAGAGTTGCCACAAGCATCGGTAGCTGTCCAGGTACGGGTGACGCTGTACTCCTGCGGGCAATTCCCCGGAGTAGTCACATCATTAAACGTCAGACTCGGATTGGGGTCGCAAGCATCCGTAGCCGTGGGCGGAGTAAACACCGGTGAGGCTGGACACTCGATGGTCGCATTAGCACCCGCCGCACTTATCACCGGGGGTTCTTTGTCCAGACATAAATTAAGCTGAATCGGCTCAATCATATCTTTTAATTGAGCATCAAATGAAGCAGAAGACTTGGTTCTAATCCACAAGGTGTGGGCAGCAAAACAAGGGTTAAAACTTGGAACTATATCCGAGAGGTTAGCAGACGCCTCACCGAAGGCGTTCACATTGTAAGTGGTTGAGCCAAAGGCGCCAAAGCATACGTTTACAACCGAATCGATATTGGCACTCACAAAAGCAGTACCGGCCACGGGAGTGAAATCAAAATAGTTAAATCCACCGGCTCCGTCTGACAGCCACCTCGCAGCAAAGAAACTGGCTTGACTTCCACCCTGAGTTAGCTGTATGGTCAAGAGAATATCCCCTACGGTTCTTCCACCATCCGGTCCCAGAGAAGTAATAGTGCCATCTGGGTTTTTGGTTAGAGTATTTTGTAAGAATTCGAAATCAATATAGCTGTTACCGTTGGTGGCTCTTCGGTCACCTCCCATTGTGAGCCACAATTTTCCAAAAGCATCGATTGAAATGTGGAACAATCCATTATTAATATCATCTTTTGGGGGAACAGATCCTGCTTTCCAGTTGTAAGTATTGGGGTTATGAAACACCTTATCAGCCTCAGCAAAAACATCCAAGTCGGAGTTGCCAGTCAGGTCAATGACGTGGAAGGTTTTGGTAGCGTCAATGGGCGTTCCGGAAGGACAGGTAAGTTTCCCTACCCCGGTTCCAGCCGGTCCAGCTACCCAGTCGCTGGCATTGTTATAGGGGGGGGCAACGACCGATGGGCGGTTAGCCAGAAGATTTCCATCTATGCCAAATCCACCCGGTTCACCATCTGACGCGACTCCCGGTCCGACTACTGCTAAGGCAGTGCTAGTCAAACCCACACTCAAGGTCGCCACCAGCATAAGCATTGCTGTTTTTATAATCGTATTTCTACTACATGGTATCATTTTTCTTTCCTCCGAATTCGTATTCGAATTCATATTATTATAGTTTAATAACCTAGAATCGGTTTAATTTCCCCCTCCGTTTTCGGTCTCAATCATCAATTGAGTTTCTTTTGGCTACATCAATTCACCTCCTAAGTTTAAAGTTTGTTAGGTACACCTTGAATTTCCGCTCCTAAAATCACCCTCAAAATTCTGTTTTACCTTCACCTCCTCAAAGGTCAAAGTTGATACACTTATAGCTCTCATCCCTGAAATTAGGAATAACATTCCCTTTTTCTGGCCCTGCTAATTGAGGGTCAAGAAAATATCGGTTTATTTAATTTTTTTTGACGTGAAAGGAAAAAGTGGAACTTATTTAAACAAAAAAATAGCCCACTCTGGATTTTTAATCCAGCTCCGACTATTTATAATTTTGTACTCCCGGGCAATTGAGACCGGCGCAAATATACTTAAATGGTTTACGATTGTCAAGTAAAATATCAAGATTTTTGCACTTACCCCCGCAGAAGTGTGCTAGATAAGGCTTTCCAGGGGGTTAAAAAGAAACTTGCCTTATTCTGAAAATTTCGTATTTTACGACCTTAAAAATCAAGCCAATTTGACTAAGGAGGAGATGTAATGCTTTCCACCAGTGACTTTCGCAAAGGGTTGCGGCTGAAAATCGACAATGACCCTTACTACATCGTAGATTTTCAGAATGCCCGGACCGCCCAGAGAAAGGCTAATGTCTGGACTAAATTAAAAAATATCAAAACCGGGGCAGTAATCGAAAGAACTTTTTCCTCCGGAGAGCAGTTCGAACAGCCGGATTTTCAGGAAAAGACCATGCAATATATGTATAATGCCAGTAATGAATTTCATTTTATGGATAGCCACAATTACGAACAGATTGCCTTGTCAGAAAAACAACTGGGGGATTACCAATGGTATCTGGTGCTGGGACGAGAATATAAAATTTTATTTTTTGAAGGGAACCCGGTCAACTTAGATATCCCGGCCAGCGTGATTTTGCAAGTGACCGGCACCGGTCCCGGAGTCAAAGGGGATACGGTTACCAACATTACCAAAGATGCTACTTTAGAAACAGGCTTGCAAGTGAAGGTGCCTCTGTTTATCAAGGAAGGGGATTTTGTGAAAGTTGATACCAGAACCGGAGAATATATCGAAAGGGTGCAATCTAGGGAAGGCTGATTTTATTCAGAATTCAGCATATTTTTTCTCGATCGTAGATTGACTGTGCTCTAATCATTCCACCACTGCATCCGCTTCAAATTCCACCAACCATTCCGGGTAGATAAATCTGCTAACTTCTACCATGGTTGAGGCAGGGCGGATATTGGCAAAGACCTCTCCGTGAGCTTTGGCTACTTTTTCCCAGTCTTTAATGTTTAGCAAAAAGGTGCGGGTCCGAACAACATTCTCCAGTCTGGCGCCGGCTTTCTCCAGAGCTTGAGAAATAATCTCCAAACATCTTTTGGTTTGAAGATAGGGGTCATTGATTCCCACGGTTTTTCCATCAATCCCGATGGGTGCAGTCCCGGAGACGAAGATATGATTTCCTACCCGCACCGCTCTTGAAAATCCTATGATTGGTTCAAATGGTGAACCGGATGAAATTAGTTGTCTGGGCATATTTTCTCCTTTGTCATTTTAGTAAAATTAGAAATGCTCTGGTGGTTGTCAAATCATTTATGCTTGCATTATGGAGATATTTTTTTAATTTGGAGAGAATATCTGATTAAAGAGGGATTCTTCGTCCCCCGCCTTAGGCGGGGGACGAAGAATGACAAGGTTTTATCTTTTGGCTCGGCCTAAAAGCAATTACTTAGTATGACCAAAAATTGGATTGGGACAGATGAATCAGGCAAGGGGGATTATTTCGGCCCTCTGGTAATTGCCGGAGTTTTTTGCAATCTGGAATTAGCGGAAAAGTTAAAATCCCTCGAGGTCCGAGACAGTAAAATAATATCTGATAACAAAGTCAAAGAGATGGCTGAAAAAATAAAGCAGATTTGCCTACACAATTTAGTGGTCATAGGTCTGGAAAAATACAATCAGCTCTACGACAAGATGAGAAACCTCAATAAACTTCTGGCCTGGGGGCATGCCCGGGTGATAGAGAATCTGTTAAGTTCCTCTGCCACCCAGCCGGATTACGTCATCTCCGACAAATTCGGCGATGAGAGTTATATTCAAAGAGCTTTGATGGAAAAAGGGAAGAAGGTTCAACTCCAGCAAAAGGTTAAGGCGGAATCTGACATAGCG
>JBIOYE010000163.1:0-6085 GCA_044870015.1 Candidatus Zixiibacteriota bacterium | reverse complement strand
AATTAGGATATCAGATAGTCAGCAAAAATTCCCTGATTGAAATCAAGCCGGATATCAGAAATAAGATTAAGGTACTTTATGAAGACCGGGCCATTGACAAAATCTACAGTTTTAAAGTCCGGGTGGTGAATTACGGCAACGTCCCCCTGCGTAATCAAAAAATCTCTTTCCAGTTCGACAGCGCCGCTGAAATAATCTCCGATTCCTTTGCTACTACACCAGCCGAAAGTTTCGGAGAGATTACCCACACCGAAGGAGGAGTCCAGAGCAACAAAAGGGAATATATCATCTCTCTTTTGAATCCCCTGAAATTAGGGGATGAGATAGTCTGGAATTTTATCACCATCAATAATAATTCGGATTATATCAAAGTCTCGGCCCGGGGAGAGGGTCTGGAATTTAATATATTTGACCCTGTCACCAAAAATGAAGATGTCTTATCCGGTCTGAAGGGTTTGACGGTTCTGATAGCTTTTATCCTGGGTCTGTGTCTGGGATATCTAAAGCAGGCCTATCGCAGCGGCAAGAAAAAATTCTCCAAGAAATTCTGGGCGTTGCTGCTTATCAGTGGCGTTTTGGAGTTTATTTTGTTAATTTATCTGTTTAAGTAGCTTTCTGAAGGGTAGGTTTGGGTCTCCTGACCCAAACTTTTTATCGCGGTCGGGAGATAGTGACCTACCCAGAGATTGGGATTAGAGTAAAATGAGGAAAATTAAGCATTATACTTCACTAGGGCATGCTCATTTTATCACTCTGGTGGTTAACAAAAGAATGTCGGTTTTTTTAAATTCAGAAACCGCGAGAAAAGCTATGCAAGCCGTTGAATTTTATCAGAAAAATTTCTCTATTAAAATATTAGGATATGTGATAATGCCTGACCACATTCATTTAATAGTTTGGCCTCAGGATAAAAAAAGCCTGGAGGAGTTTGTAAGAGATTTTAAGAAATATCTGGCTAAAGAGATTTTAGAGCAGTTGACCCTTTCAGAGAAAACCAAACTCCTGTTGGGGAAACCCCAAAAAAGAAACCATCGTTTCCAAATCTGGCAGAAAGATTATTATGATTTCAATATTTATAATCAAGATATTTTGTCGGAGAAATTGAATTACATACATTATAATCCGGTTAGAAAAGGGCTAGTTGAAAACCCTGAGGATTATCCATATTCGAGTTATAGAAGTTATTTAGAAAAAGGAGAAATTTTATTGGAGGTTGATAGAGTATAATGTCACGGTCGGGAGACCGTGACCTACACAGCCAGGATGGGTAGGTTTGGGTCTCCTGACCCAAACAAGCCGAAAAAACATATGCCATTTGAAAGAGAAAAAATAGTTCCCACCTATATAGAAGAGGAGATGAAGTCCTCTTACATCGACTACTCCATGTCGGTGATAACCGCCCGTGCCTTACCGGATGTCCGGGACGGATTAAAACCCTCCAACCGCCGGATTCTGGTAGCCATGAACGATTTGAATTTATCACCCGGCCGTCCCCACAGAAAATGCGCCAAAATCGCCGGTGACACTTCCGGAAATTACCATCCCCACGGAGAGCAGGTGGTTTATCCCACCTTAGTCCGGATGGCTCAGGATTTCAACATGCGCTATCCCTTAGTTGACGGACAGGGAAACTTCGGCTCCATAGACGGAGATGCCCCGGCTGCTATGCGATATACCGAAGCCCGCTTAACTCCCTTAGCTATGGAGATGTTAGAAGATTTAGAAAAAGATACGGTCGACTTTGTCCCCAATTACGATGAAACCAGAAAAGAGCCCACGGTTCTACCTTCCAAATTCCCCAATCTGATCTGCAACGGCTCCTTCGGAATAGCAGTAGGAATGGCCACCAATATCCCCCCCCATAATTTGGGGGAAGCGGTGGATGCTTTAGTGGCTTTAATCGATGACCCGGAAATAGAAGAGGAAGAGATTTTTGAGCAGATTTTGGGACCGGATTTTCCCACCGGCGGAATTATCAACGGCAAAAGAGGGATACTTGAAGCCTACAAAACCGGCAAGGGGAAAATAATTTTAAAAGCCAGAGCCAATATTGAAACCGAAAAAAGCGGCAGACAGGCCATTGTAGTGACTGAAATTCCTTACCAGGTCAACAAGTCCTCGCTTTTAGAAAGAATCGCTCAACTCGTCCGCGAAAAACAACTGGAAGGAATCTCGGATTTGCGGGATGAATCGGACCGGGAGGGGATGAGAATAGTAATCGAGCTCAAACGGGATTCGCAACCGGAAATCGTGTTAAACCAGCTTTTCAAACAGACCCAGATGCAGGAGACCTTCGGAATCATCATGCTGGCATTAGTAGACGGCCAGCCGAAAATTTTGACTCTAAGAGAAATATTAACTCACTTCATCGACCACAGACACAATGTGGTCACCCGCAGGACCAAATTCGACTTAAAGAAAGCCGAAGAGAAAGCCCATATCTTAGAAGGGTTGAAAATCTGCATCGAAAATATCGATGCCATTATCAAGCTGATAAAAGGGTCCAAGACCCCCCAGGATGCCAAAGAAAACTTGATGAAGAAGTACAAGCTTTCCGAAATTCAGGCCCAGGCCATATTAGATATGACTCTGCGCCGGCTGACCAATCTGGAAAGAGAAAAAATCGAGCAGGATTATCTGGATACCATTAAGCTAATCTCCGAGTTGAAAGGAATTCTGGACTCCAGGACCAAGAGAATGAAAATAATCAAAGATGAGCTTCTGGAATTAAAGAAAAAGTATGCCGACCCCCGCCGCACCGAAATTCATGAAGCCGAGGAAGGGGAGTTTACTTTAGAAGATTTGATAGCCGAAGAGGATATGGTAATCACCATCACCCATTCCGGCTATGTCAAACGTTTGGGTGTTCACGCCTACCGAAAGCAGGGCCGGGGAGGAAAAGGAGTCATCGGAATAGAAACTCGCGAAGAAGATTTTGTGGAGCATCTTTTCATAGCCTCCACTCACGATTACATCTTATTTTTCACCAACAAAGGAAAATGTCACTGGCTCAAAGTGCATGAAATCCCCCAAGCTGGCCGGGCTGCCAAAGGGAAACCGATAATTAACCTTCTGGAATTACAGGAAGGGGAAAAGGTCAGGGCCTATGTGCCGGTCAAAAAATTCGATGATAAAAATTTTATAATTATGGCTACCAAAAACGGGATTGTCAAGAAGAGCTCTTTGACTGCCTTCTCCAATCCCCGCCGGGGAGGGATTATCGCCATCGGAATCGAAGAAAAAGATGAGCTGATAGGCGCCAGCCAGACCGACGGAAGCTGCGATATAGTTTTGGCCACCAGCGAAGGGCAGGCGGTCCGCTTTCCGGAAGATAAAGTCAGAGAAATGGGAAGGCAGGCTTATGGTGTCAAAGGAGTAACTTTAGAAAAAGGTGATTATGTCATCGGGATGGTGGTTATCAAAAGGGACTCTACCTTACTTTCCGTGACCGAAAACGGTTACGGCAAAAGAAGTCCGATTTCAGATTACCGGCTCACCAACCGGGGCGGCAAAGGGGTCATCAATATCAAAACCACCGAAAGAAACGGCAAAGTAGTAGCCATCAAAGAGGTTTTGGATGAAGATGAGCTGATGCTGATTACTCAAAGAGGGATGATTATCCGTCTGCCGGTCAAAACCATAAAAGTGATTGGGAGAAATACTCAAGGGGTGAGGCTGATTAATTTGGATTCCGGGGATAAGGTTACCGATGTGGCCAGAGTGGTGAAATCAGAAGAGGAAGAGAAAGTTGAGGAGACGGTAGCGCCGACAGAATAAAAATCCGAATCTCGAAGCCACGAAAAATAAGGATAAAGTAGTTCCCCGAACTCCGAGCATTTAATTTTATTGGGAAGACATTTGTTTAAACCAGGAAAAATTGACCCCTCCTTTTTCCTCCCCTCAAGGGGAGGAAACAAAAAATAACCCCCTCTCCTAGAGGAGAGGGTTGGGGTGAGGTCAAAAGCCTTAAGTCGTAGATGACTCCCCAGGGATTTAAAATTGCCTTCTGGTTTTTAATTTCGCTTTTGTTGTTGCGTATTTTGCTTATTGCTTGGCAGAAGGTCAGTCTGCTCAAAACCGGCAAAAGATTCAAGTTTCTTTTGACCAGGTTCAATTTTAAAGAGGAAGTCAGCTGGCAGGATGTCAGATATTCTTTATATGTAATCGTGGACTTTCTAATCAGTATATTTATTATAATTTGGCTGGTGGAGAAGGTTTTATAATGCAAACTTCTGGCTAAAAAAAATCGAGAAACCCACAAGATAATTGATTATTTATCGTATAAAAGACAAGAGGAAAAGGTAAACAAAAAAACAGAGGAAGGAGATTATGGCCAGAGTAAAAATTTTGGTAGGGTTGGTTCTAGTTTTTCTAATCGGTTTAACAGGTACTTCATTTGCCAAAGTCAATCCCAAAGCCCAAAGACACTATGAATTGGGGATGAAATTCAGAGAAGCAGATAGAGTCCGGGCCATTTCAGAATTTCAAAAAGCGGTCACCTTGGACCCCAATTTCACCGAAGCCCGTTTTGAGCTAGGGTCAATGTATATTGACAACGGACAACTGGACCAGGCCCTGGTGCAATTAACGATTGTCAAAAAACTGAATCCGGGGCATCGCAGATTGAACACCCATTTGGGGCTAATCTACCACCGCTGGGGACTGATTGAATGGAGCCGAGCCATCCAAATTGACCCCATCTATATCTACAAGGATGATGGGAAACAAGTTTTTTATAAAAAAGGAACCCAGCCGGAGACCATCATCAATCAATACAAAAAAGAGATGGAAAAAGACACCGCCAATCCCCTGGCTCATTACAATCTGCGGGGAGTTTATTATGATTTGGCAATTGAAGCTTACCTGAAAGGGGTGGCCGCTAACCCCAAAGATACTCTGGCGCACTTAAGTCTGGGACTGGCTTATTTGGAAAGAGGAAAAACCGATAAAGCCAAGGCCCAGATGGCGATTTTAGAAAAGCTTTCCCCGGAGGCGGCTAATAATTTGAGACAATCAGTTGTTTATCAGGAACAACAAAGAGTCCAGTATCAGCAGATGCAGAAAACCAATCCCAAATAACTCTTAAGCTAGAAATCTTTGGGGGTGTCCCTTGTGTCTCTCGGGATAAAATGTTCTTGACAAATTCAAAAGCGGAAAGTTCTTTTAAGTAAATTCTAATATAAAAAGGAGGTGGGAATTATGTGTAGCACCTGTGGTTGCACTAAGTGTGAAAAATGTGGAGAAGTTCCAGCCAAGTGTAAGTGCGGTAAATAAAAATCTAATAAAAATTTCGTAGGCCAGGATCCTTTCCTCGCCAAATTTCGGTTTATCCGGGAATAGGTGCAGAACAAAAAACGAAGGGGATTCTTTCACCGCTTTTAATTAGTTTGGTCGGGAATAGATCCCGACCTACGAATTACTCGAAGGGAATTCGGGGTGTAAGAAGTACTTCTAAACAAAATAAAATTTTCTTCATAGTCAATAATAGTCAAATATAATCTATTATTGACTATATTTGACTAAGGTCGGAATAAGATATTCCGACCTTATATTTTGGAGGGGTATTTCCATGACCAGTCGCAAAATTATCAGTTTTCTCAATCTTTTGACGGGGTTCGGACTTCTGTTGGTGGGCTTCCTGCACTTTTTGATTATAGGAGACCTGGATGATTTTATATCCGGACAACTACAGTCCAAAATGGAGGTTGACCAGTATATTCCGGCCATTTTCCGTCTCAACAGCATCGGTTCCGGAGTATTTATTCTCCTCCTGGGAATCATACAGATTTACACCAGCGGTGCCGGTCTGCGGCGGGGTAAAATATGGGGGAGGAATTTAGCCCTCTGGCTGGGTTTAGGCCTGTTGATACTTTCTTTAATCTTGTGGAAGTCAGCCCCCGGGATTTTATGGGAGGCTGAGGTTTTCAAAATCACCTTAATTTCCTTAGCCACAGTGGGAGTCATAACCTTTTTTCCAGTTTTGTTTTTCTGGAAGCATTTCAACGAACGGCACTAAGCTGCTTATTTTTTACCAAAAAAGCTTGCCTTTCTGCTTCTTTTGCCTTATCTTTTGGTGGGGGAAATA